>DASTGV010000091.1:0-15783 GCA_035718765.1 Nocardioidaceae bacterium | reverse complement strand
CCCGGGAACGGCCACGGGGCCACTCGGGGCCGCTCGGGGCCGCTCGGGGCCGCTCGGGGCCACGGGGCCGGCGGCCGGGTGCGCTGGATACCCTGAGTCGGGCTCGGGCGGGCCCCTCCGCCGCCTCCGGCGCGCCGCCGGGAGAGCCCAGCCCGGTGGTCGGGGAAAGGTCGTCAGATGGTGATGGAGCAGGCGCTCGCCCGGTCGGGGCGCGTGCTGCGGCGGGCCGCCGGCCGGCTCCGCGGGCCGGGGGAGCAGGAGGGCCCGGGCGGCCCCGCCGCCGCGGCCGCCCCTGGTCCCGACCCCGACGACGTGCGCCTGCTGCTGGAGTCCGTGCTCTTCGACCCCGGCTGGTACGCCGCGGCCGCCCGCTGCAGCACCGACCCGGAGCGCGCCGCCCGGCACTACCTCCGGCACGGCACCCGCCGCGGGCTGTGGCCGCACCCCCTGTTCGTCCCCGAGCGGGTCGCCGCGCGGGCGGCGGAGGTCGTCGGGGAGAGCGACCCCCTGGTCGCGTACCTGCGGCAGCGGCTGTTCGACGTGTCGGCGCACCCGCTCTTCGACGCCGGCGGCTACCTGCGGGACCACCCCGAGGCGGCCGCGCACGCCGCCGGACCGCTGGGGCACTACGTGGCGCACGGCGCCGCGGCGGGGTTCGCGCCCAACCGCTGGTACACCCCGGACCCGGACGAGCCCGGCGGGCTGGCCGACTGGGCCGCCGCCCGGTGGCGGTCCTGGGACGACCGGCGCCGCGCGATGCCCCGCGAGCGCGTCGGCTCGGTCCGCGACACCGACACGGCGCTGCTGGCGCGGCACGCGGAGCCGGACCCGGACGTCCCCGACCCGCGCGTGACGGTCGTGGCCGAGGCGGGCCGCGACGCCGACGTGCTCGCCGCGTCGCTGCGGTCGGTCGCCGCCCAGCGCCTCGCGGACGTCGAGGTGCTGGTGGTCACCGACGGCGCCGTGCCGGGCCTGGAGCCCCGGCTCGCCGCCGAGCTGCCGGACCTGCCCCTGACCTTCGTCCGCCACCAGGGACCGCGGGCCTCGGCCGGCCTGAACCTCGCGCTCGGGCAGGCCACCGGCGAGCTCGTCGGCTGGCTCGAGCCCGGTGACACCTGGGAGCCGGGCCGCGTGCGGCTGTTGGCCGCCGCCGCCCGGGAGCAGTCGGCCGACCTGGTGCACGACATCCTGCGCGTGCGTCGGGACGGCAAGCCCGACGTCTTCGCCGCTGCGGCGCCGCCGTCGCCCGCCCGGCCCACCGGCCTGACCACCGTGGACCTCGGGCGGATGCTGGTCCGTCGTACGACGCTGGCGGAGGTGGGCGGCTTCGACGAGTCGCTGCCCGGCGGCTGGGCGGCCGACCTGTCCTTCCGGCTGCTCGGCCGGTGCCGGGCCGTGCCCGTCCCCGCGGTGGGGGCGACCCGGGACACCGGACTCGCCGAGCGCGCCCGCGACCTGGGTCCGGCGCTGCGTCCGGTGCCCGACCACGCGACCGTGCCGACCTGGACCGACGTCGCGTTCAACCGGTACGCCGTGGACTGGGATGCGCTCGCGGCCGGGGACCGCCGCACCGACCTGGTGTCGGTGGTGATCCCCACCTACGAGGACTTCCGGATGACCCGCGGCAGCGTCGCCAGCGTGATGTCCGCCGGCGCACCCGACGGGATGGCCGTCGAGTGCCTGGTGCTCGACAACGGCTCGGGCCCGCTCACGGCGCAGGTCCTCGACTCGCTCGAGAGGCTGCACGACGGCGTCACCGTCCTGCACGTGCCCGCGAACCTCGGCTTCGCGCTGGGCAACAACCTGGCCCTCCGGCACGCGCACGGCGCCCGCGTGGTGTTCCTCAACAACGACACCGTGGTGCAGGACGGCTGGCTCGGCCCGCTCGTGCGCCGGCTTGAGGACCCGGACGTGCGGGCCGCCCAGTCCCTCCTGCTCTACCCGTCGGGGGCCGTGCAGTGCGCGGGCATCGCGTTCCCGGACACCGGCGGGCTGCCCTACCCGTTCCTCAACGGCTTCCCGGTCGAGGACGCCGCCGGGGTGGACCGGCTGTCGTTCGCGGCGCTGACGGGCGCGGCGCTGGCGATGCGGTTCGAGGACGTCGTGGCGCTGCGGGGGTTCGACCCCCTGTTCCGCAACGGCATGGAGGACGTCGACCTGTGCCTGCGGCTGGCCGCGCTCCGGCCGGGCCGGTGTGTCGTCGAACCGGCCTCCGTGGTCACGCACCTGGAGTCACGCACCCCCGGCCGCTTCAAGCGGGCGGTCCGCAACCGCCGGCTCTTCCTCGACCGGTGGCGGGACCGGACGCCCCGCGACGACACCCCGCTCTGGGCGGACCGCGGCTTCGAGGTGGTCGACCACGAGGTGCGCACCGTCGTCGACGAGGACCGGCGGCTGTGCACCCCCGAGCCGGTCCTGGTCCGGGCCCCCTCCGCCCGGGCGTCGGTGGCCGAGGGTGCCCCGCGGCTGCGCTGGGCGATCAAGAACCCGGCGACCCCCGGGGAGTGGGGTGACTGGTGGGGCGACACGCACTTCGCCAGCTGCCTCGCCGCCTCGCTGCGCTCGCTCGGGCAGGAGGTGGTCATCGACCGGCGCGACGAGTTCCACCGCCGCAGCGGCCACCTCGACGACGTGGTGCTCACCCTGCGCGGGCGCTCGGAGTACCACCCGTCGTACGGTCAGGTCAGCCTCATGTGGGTGATCTCCCACCCCGAGATGGTGTCCCGGGCCGAGGCCACGGCGTACGACCGCGTGCTCGCCGCCAGCACCTCCTGGTCCACGCGGATGTCGGGGCTGTGGGAGCGCCCCGTCGAGCCGCTGCTGCAGGCCACCGAGCCGGAGCTGTTCCACCCCGACCGCGCCGAGCCGGACACCGGGCACGAGGTGCTCTTCGTGGGCGGCTCGCGCGGCCACCACCGCCGGATGGTGCAGGACGCGCTCGAGGCCGGGCTGCCGCTGTCCGTCTACGGCAAGCAGTGGGAGGACTTCCTCCCGGCCCGGTACCTGCGGGGCGAGTTCGTGCCCAACGACGAGCTCGGCGCCATGTACGCCGCCGCCGGCGTCGTGCTGAACGACCACTGGGACGACATGCGGGTCGACGGCTTCGTCTCCAACCGGCTGTTCGACGCGGCCGCCTGCGGGGCGCGGGTGGTCACCGACGACGTCGCCGGTCTGGACGGCTTGTTCGGGGCGTCCGTGCAGGTGGTCCGGGACGCCCGCGAGCTCGCCGCGCTGGTCCGCACCGCCGACCTCGACGCGGTCTTCGGCAGCCGGGAGGAGCGGCGCGCCGTCGCCGAACGGGTACGTCGCGAGCACTCGTTCCTGCACCGCGCCCGCCGGCTGCTCGACGTCGCGCTCGAGGTGCGCGCCGAGCAGGACGCGCGCCGGTGAGCCGCCTCACGGCGCGCCCGCCCGGGCCGCCGGGCCGTTGACCCGTGTCGCCCGGCGGGGGGCGACTGCGAGAGGATGACCCGGTGACCCCCACGACTGACGAGGCCGCACCCCTGCGCGAGCTGACCGCCGTGCTGCCCGAAGGGTGGTCGGCGGGCACGCCCGGCGAGGCCGACGCCGCCGAGCTGACCGCGATGCTGCGCCGCCACGAGGAGGCGGGGCGCGGCTGGCCGGGGGCGGCCGAGGCCGACGTGCTCGTCGACATCTCCCCGAAGGACGGCGAGACCCGCGAGAACGTCGTGGTCCGGGGCGAGGACGGGGCGATCCTCGGCTGGTGCAGCGCCCACGACCGGGCGGCCGGCCGGATGCTGCTGGTGATGATCGTGGACCACCGCCTGGAGGCGGCCAGCGCGGACCGGGTCGCCGAGCTGCTCCTCGGCTGGGCCGACGGCATCGCCCGGGTGGTCGGCGCCCGCCGGGAGCTCGAGGAACAGCAGATCGACAGCGGTGCCTTCGCCGACGACGCGCGGCAGCACGCCTGGCTGGAGCGCGCGGGCTACAGCAAGGTCCGCACCTGGTGGCAGATGTCGCGGCCCGTCGAGCCGGCCGAGGCGGCGCTCGACGCGGAGGCCAAGGAGGGCGTCCGCATCCGGCCCGTGCGGCGCCAGGGCACCGGGATGCCCGACGAGGACGACCTGCGCACGGTGCACGACATCCTCGAGAGCGCCTTCGCCGACCACTTCAACTCGCACGAGGAGACGTTCGACGAGTTCGTCTCCCGGCTGCGGGAGGACCCGGGGCACCGGTGGGACCACTGGTGGATCGCCGAGCTCGTCGACGGCCCCGAGCCCGAGCCGGCCGGGGCCCTAGTCGCGGCCGTGACCCACGGCGAGGACGGCGAGCCCGACGGCAGCTACGTCGAGTACATCGGCGTCCTGCAGAACGCCCGCGGCCGCGGCGTCGCCAAGTCCCTGCTCAACACCGTCATCGCCGACGCCGCCGAGCGCTCGCGGGACCGGGTCGGCCTCGAGGTCGACGCGGACTCCCCCACGGGGGCCGACCAGCTCTACGTCTCGATGGGCTGGACGACCAAGTACGTCACCGAGTCATGGCACCGCAACGTGCCCGTGACCGGGGCCTGAGGAGGAACCACATGCCAAGCCCGTCCCCGAGGCGGCTGCGTGCGCGCGTGACCGACAAGGCCTCGCGCACCCTGCGCCGAGCGAAGCAGCAGGCCGGACCGGCCGCTGCCCGCGTGCAGGCCGCACCTGAGGTGGCCCGACCCCGACGGGCCCCGGCTCCCGCGCCGACGCCCGCCCCGGCCGCACCGAGGGGGACGGCGCTCGTCGAGCGGCTGCTGCACGACGGGGACCTCACCGCGGCCGTGCTCGGCCAGGTGCGGGCCTGGGTCGCCGACCAGCGGCCCGCCCCGGCGGTCAGCCTGGCGGAGTCGCTGCGCAGGCGGCCGGAGACGCGGGACCTCGGTGACCTGGCCAGCGGCATCGTGGCGTTCCAGCGCGGCTTCCCGGAGCTGGCGTGGTCGCGCTTCGACGGTCTCGCCGCGCGGGTCTGGGCGCCGCACGCCCCGGAGGAGTACGTCCGCTGCGGCCTCGCGCACGCCCACGACCGGACGGTGGCCGAGGTGCGCCGGCTGCTCGACGAGGACCCGGAGCTGGTCCGCCTGGGCGACTGGATCACGCTCGCCGGAGTCGCGTTCGGGGCCGCCGAGCACGACCTGGCCGACGACATCCTCACCGTCGTGGACAAGATCGCGGAGCAGACGCCCGACCGGCCCGAAGGCGTCGACCGCCGCCGCCACTGGCTGCGTCCGTGGGTGCAGGCGGAGGTCGGGCACACCGGACCGCGCGGGGACCGGCCGGTCTTCGCGGTGATGGACTACGGCCACCCGCAGCCGTCCCGGGGCTCCGCCAACATCGGGGACCACGTGCAGAGCATCGCCTCGCTGGGGCACCTGGTGCGGCACCAGGGCCTGCGCTTCCACGGTGAGCCGGAGCTGGTCTCGCTGCTGGAGCGGCTGGCGGGGCGGACCCGCCCCGAGCTGCGGCTCGACGACGTGGACGCCGACCTCGACGTGCTGACGATCCACCGCGACGCGTCGATGTACCAGGAGATCCCCGAGGGCACCTGGACGCTGTGCTTCGGCTGGTTCATGCACCAGCTGTTCAAGGAGCGCTACGGCTTCCCGCTGCACGACGCCCTGCGCCCGCTGTTCGTGTCCTTCCACTGCAACAAGCGCGACCTGCTCACCGACGACGCGATCGCCTACCTCAAGCGCTACGGCCCGGTCGGCTGCCGGGACTGGACGACGGTCTACCTGCTGCTGTCGGCGGGCGTGCCCGCGTTCTTCTCCGGCTGCCTGACCACCACGGTGAGCACGGTGTTCCCCGAGCTCGACGAGCGGCCGCCCCGCACGGCCCCCGTCGGGTACGTCGACGTCCCCGACGGCCTGGTCGAGCCGGGCGCTCCGACGTACGCACACTCCGACCGGGCGGTCCGCACCCGCTCCTTCCTCGAGAACTGCGACCGGGCGGTCGAGCTGCTGGAGACCTACCGGCGCGACCTGTCGGCCGTGGTCACCAGCCGGCTGCACGCCTACCTGCCGCTGCGCTCCCTCGGGGTCCCGGTCGACTTCCGGCCGGCGAACCTGTCCGACATCCGCTTCGACGGGCTCGCCGGCATCACCGACGAGGCCTTCGAGGACATCCGGACCGGCATCCTGGACATCCTGCAGGGGGTGTTCTCGCTGATCCTGTCCGGGGCCGGCGAGGACGAGGTCTACGCCCGCTGGCGCGAGCTGACCGCGGACCGGGTGGCGGCCGCGGAGCGGCGCCTGCACGCCGAGCCCGCCGCTCTGCCGGCCGCGCCCGAGCAGCTGGCCGCACGGGTCGCCCGCGCCGTCGCCCACACCGTGACCGTCGAGGGCACCGGCGGTCCTGACGGCGAGCCGGTGCACGTCGCCGTGCCCGTCACCAAGGGCGAGGTGGGACGCCTCGCGCCGCTGGTGCGCTCGCTGCGGGAGCACTCCTCCCGGCCGCTGCACGTCTGGGTGCTCGGCCGGCCCAAGGGGGACCACGCCCGCGCGAAGCTCGCGGCGCAGCTCCCGGACGTGACCTTCAGCTGGGTCCGGACCGGCGGGCTCGACCGGGTCTTCCCGGCGCCGCTCCGGGTCCCGAACACGGCGGCACGGGTGCTCCTGCGCGAGCTGCTCCCGGGCGTCGACCGGGTGGTCGTGCTGCCGCCGGCGGCGGTGGTCGAGGGCGACATCGCCGAGCTGGCCGACCTCGACCTGGGTGGTCACGCGTTCGCGGCGGCCCGGTCCCGGGAGTCCACGACCAGCGGCTACCACCGGCTGCACGACGCGGCGGCCCGGCTCGGCCGGGACACGGCGCGCTCCGCCGAGCTGCGGCGTACGGCGCACGCGCTGCACGCCTTCGACTTCGACGCGTTCGCGACGAACCTGCTGGTGGTGGACCTGCCCCGCCTCGCCGAGCAGGTGCCGTCGGCGACCGCGGTCGGACTCATGCAGCACTACGGCCTGCGACCCGACGAGGTGCTGCTCTACCTCGCCGGACCGGACCGCGCCGAGATCCCGGAGCGGTGGCAGCACGAGCCGACCGAGGACGCGGTGCGCGACCCGCTCCTGGTGCGGTGGACCGGTGCCCGCCCGTGGGACCACGACTACGCGCCCGAGCAGGAGCGCTGGCACCGCCACGCCAGGAAGTCGGCCGCGGCCGACATTGCGTAGCCTTGCCGCCGAACGGGGAGCTGTTGCTGAGCCAGGGGAGCATGACACGGATGGAACTGTCGGTCAGCCGTCTCAAGCGCACGCCCACCGCCCAGTTCGTCAAGCGGAGCGTGCTGCGACGGGGCGGTCCGATGCTGCCGCGGCTCAGCGTCGTCGTCCCCTTCCATGACGCGGTCGGCCAGCTCGAGGCCTGCGTCGACAGCCTCCTGGCGCAGTCGCACCCCAACCTCGAGATCGTGCTGGTCGACGACGGGTCCGTGGACGGGTCCGCCGACGTGGCCCGGCGCTACGCCCGCGAGCACCGCCGGGTCCGGCTGGTCAGCCAGCCGCACCGTGGCGTCGGCGCCGCCCGCAACGCCGGCGTCGCCAACGCCAGGGGTCGCTACCTCGCGTTCTGCGACGCCGACGACACGGTGCTCACGCAGGGCTACGAGCGGCTCGCCGGGGCCCTGCACGCGAGCGGCTCGGACCTCGCCATCGGCTCGGTGACCATCCAGCAGCAGGGCCAGCACCAGGAGCCGACCTGGGCCAAGCGGTCCAACGGGCACCGCCTGATCGGGGTCACGCTCGACGAGCACCCCGAGATCATGGCCAACCTGATGCCCGGGACCCGGGTGTTCCGGCGGTCGTTCTGGGACGAGCACGGCCTCGCCTTCGCCGCCGAGGGCGACCACTCCGACATCGTGACGATCGTCGAGGCGATGCTGAGCGCCAAGAGCGTGGACATCATCCCCTCGGTCGTCTACCGCTGGCGCTGGCGCGAGGACGGCGGCTCGCTGTGGCAGCAGGGCCTGCTGGACCGACGCCGGGCCGCGGACCGGGTCGCCCAGATCTGCGTCGCCGGGGAGCTGGTCACCGCGTCCGCGAGCGAGCCGGTGCAGAAGGCGTTCTACAGCGAGATCCTGCACACCACCGTGCCGGACCTGGTGCGGGCGGCGGTGACCCGCGACGACGGCTTCTGGGAGACCCTCGGCGGCGAGCTGCGCCGGCTCCTGGACCTGGTGTCGTCCGAGACCTTCCCCGACGTGCCCGTCGAGGACCGGATCGTGGCCTGGCTGTGCGCGCAGGGCGAGCGCGACGCGGCCGAGAGCTTCCTGGAGTACGCCTTCGACAACCAGAACGGCTACCCGCACCGGATGGACGGTGGCCGCCCGCACATCACCCTGCCGATGATCGATGCGCTGTCGGCCTCCTCGGGCCGGATCACCGCGGTCGCCGACGTCGAGCTGCGGTACCGGACCCGGCTGCTGCAGGTGCGCTGGGCCACCCCGACCGTGCTGCACCTCGAGGGCGCCGCGTTCGTGGAGTACCTCGCCGACTCGTACGCCGACAGCACCATCACCCTGCACCTGCGCGACCGGGCGACGGGCCGCACGGTCCGGGTGCCGACCACGCCCACGCCGGAGCCCACGGTCAACCAGTGGTCGCAGCGGGCCAACGAGGACCACAGCGGCGGCGCGTTCTCCGCCGACGTCGACCTCGCCGCCCTGGAGCGGCCCGGCGGGCGCGGCCCGGTCGAGGTGGACGTGCTCGTCGAGCTGCGCATCGGGGAGCACGAGCGGCTCGACGGCTTCCACAGCCGGGCCGGGAACGCGAGCGCCGGCCTGCTCGAGACCTCTGTCGCGGACGGCGTGGCGGCCGAACCGGTCTGGACGCCGCACGCCGGGCTGGCGCTGGAGCTGCGCACGCCGACCCGGGCCGACCTCCGCCGGCCCCGGCGGCTCGGCCGGGTGCGGGTGTCCGACTTCGGGGCCGCCCAGGGCCGCCTCCGGCTCTCCGGCAAGTCCGACGAGGACCTCGAGCTGGCCCTGGTCGGACCGCGCTCCCGCAGCGCGTGGACGCCCGCGACCCGGTCCGGGGGCGGGTTCACCGTCGACATCGACGTGTTCGTCGACGAGTGGGGCGTGGGCCGCACCTCGCTGCCCGCCGACCGCTACGCCGTCGTGGCCCGCACCGGCGACGGCCGCACGGTCGACGTGGTGCCCTCGCGGTCCCTGTGGCGGGAGCTCCCGCGGCTCGAGGAGGACTCCGGGCTGCACTTCATCCCGCACGTCGCCGCCGACGAGTCGCTGATGATGCGGGTGGTCCCGGCCGAGTGGCGGAGCAGCCGGCCGCCGTACATGCGCCGGCGGCTGCGCGACGAGGTGTACCCCGAGGCGCGCACCCAGCCCCTGCTCGACGTCGTGCTGTTCGAGACCTTCGCGGGCAAGGCGGCCGGCGACAACCCGGGCGCGCTGTGCAAGGAGCTGGCGAGCCGCGACGAGGACCTCGAGCTGGTCTTCAGCGTGATGGACTACTCGGTCGAGGTGCCCGAGGGCGCCCGCCCGGTGATCCGGTTCTCCCGGGAGTACTTCGAGCTGCTCGGGCGGGCCCGCTACCTGCTGGTGAACGCGTCCCTGCCCTACTTCTTCCGCAAGCGCGAGGGCCAGCTCTACTTCCAGACCTGGCACGGCAGCCCGCTCAAGCGGATCGCGCACGACCGGCCGCACCTGGACTTCTTCAACTGGCACCACCGCCGTCAGCTGCTCATCGCCCGGGACGGGTGGGACTACCTGCTCAGCCAGAGCGAGTTCTGCTCGCGGTCCCTGTCCAGCGCCTTCCGGTACGACGGGCCGCTGATGGAGCTCGGCTACCCCCGCAACGACCAGATGCTGGCCGACGACGCGGCGGACGTGCGCCGCCGGGTCCGCCGGTCGCTCGGCATCGAGGACCACCAGCGGGTGATCCTGTACGCGCCCACCTGGCGCGACAACCTGCGGGTGGGCCGGGTCTTCGACAAGGTGCTCTACCTCGACCCGCACGAGGTGGTGGAGCGGCTCGACGACGCGGTCGTGCTGGTGCGCGGCCACTACAACTCGGTGCGCGCGGCGGAGGACGTCGACCCGGACCGGCGGGTGATCGACGTGACCCGCTACCCCGACATCGCGGACCTCTACGTGGCCGCGGACGCGATGGTCACGGACTACTCGTCGGTGTTCTTCGACTTCGTGCTCACGGACAAGCCGATGGTGTTCCTCGCGCCCGACCTCGTGGAGTACCGCGACGACAACCGCGGGTTCTACCTCGACTACCACGAGACGGTGCCAGGACCGGTGGTGCTGACCACGGCCGAGGTGGTCGAGACGCTCCGCGGACCGGACACCTACGCCGCGCGGCGCGAGGCCTTCCGCGAGGAGTTCACCCCCCATGACGACGGCAAGGCGGCCGCCCGGGTCGTCGACGCCATCTTGTCGGTACACCCGTACCGGTGACCCCCGTCGCCGGGCCCTGGCCTAGGGTGCGGCGAACGAGAACGACGAAGTGGAGATGCAGATGCAGGAGCTCGACGAGTCGCGGCTGGGCGAGATCGCGTCGACCGCGACGGACCGGATGGAGCTCTGGACGTCGTTCCTCCGGACGTTCGGCGTCACCTCGATGGCCGAGGTGGGGGTCTACCGGGGGGACTACGCGGCGCGGATGCTCTCCGAGGCGCCCGCGATCGAGCGCTACTACATGATCGACCCGTGGCGGCACCTCGAGGACTGGAACAAGCCGGCCAACCAGCCCGACGACATCTTCGAGCAGTTCTACGGCGAGGTGATGGACAAGACCGCGGCGTACGCCGACAAGCGGGTCGTGCTGCGCGGACGGACCGTCGAGGTGGTCGACCAGATCCCCGACGGTGACCTCGACTTCGTCTACATCGACGGCGACCACACCCTGCGCGGCATCACCGTCGACCTGGCCCGGCTGTTCCCGAAGGTCAAGGTGGGCGGGTTCGTCGCGGGCGACGACTTCTGCCGCAACATCTTCCAGCACAAGGCCGGCTTCGAGCCGACGCTGGTGTTCCCGTACGCGGTGTACTTCGCCGAGGCCGTGGGTGCCCGCATCTACGCCCTGCCGCACAAGCAGTTCGTGCTGCAGAAGGTGCCCACCGGCGAGCACGCGTTCGTCGACCTCGCCGGCCGCTACACCAAGACCACGCTGGACGCGCAGATCGCGGCCCGGGACCGCCGGCTGGCCAAGCAGCGGCGCCAGGACCAGCGGCAGGCCCGGGAGGCCGCGGCCGCCGCCGAGCCGCCGTCGTCGGTCGTCACGGACGCCCGGACCGCCGTCCGCTCCGTCGTCCGCCGGCTGCGGACCCGCTGACCGACCGGGGAACGACCATGATCCGCACGGCACTGCCGCCCAACAAGACCGCCACCTACGTGCTGAAGCGGTGGAAGACGGTCTACGTCTCGGTGCCCAAGGCGGCCTGCACCAGCCTGAAGTGGCTGGTCGCCGACCTCCAGCAGGAGGACCCGGAGCACTTCTACCGGGCGATGAGCCGCGAGACCGGCCGGCAGATGACCATCCACCACCGCGCCCGGTGGCAGCGCACCCCGATGCTCACCGAGCTGAGCGACGAGGAGCTCGCGGAGATCAGCCCCGACAACGGCTGGTTCGTCTTCGCGGTCGTGCGGCACCCGTCCGCGCGGCTCTGGTCCGGGTGGCAGTCGAAGTTCCTGCTCCGCGAGCCGCACTTCGTCGCGCACTACCCGGAGGCGCCCTGGCCCCGGGTGCCGGAGACGACGAGCGAGGTCGTCGAGGACTTCCAGACCTTCGTGCGGACCCTGGAGCAGGAGCCGGAGCAGCCGATCTTCCACGACCGGCACTTCCGCTCGCAGTCCCGGCTGCTGCGCACCGACAAGGTGCCCTACTCGCGCGTCTACCAGACCGCGGAGTTCGGGGAGCTGATGCGCGACCTCGAGGCGCACCTGCGGCCGTTCGGGCTGGAGGAGATGCCCCGGCTGCGGCGCAGCAACGAGACCCCGCTGCTGCCGGTGCCGGCGCTGTTCTCCCCGGAGGTGGCCGCCACCATCAAGCACCAGTACGAGGCCGACTTCGCCCAGTTCGGCTACGACGACGTGGTGCCCGAGGCGCTCGCCCGCACCGAGGAGTACTCCCCGGAGCAGCTCGCGGAGGTCGGCCGGCTCATCGAGCGCGCGGAGCGCATCGGCGACCTGTACAAGCTCAACCTCGAGGCGCGCAAGCGCGAGCGGGTCCTGGCGCGGGAGCTGCGCGCCGCCCGGCGGGCCGCGCCCCCGTCCCCGTCTCCGTCGACGGTCCAGCGTGTCCGGGGCAAGGCGGGCCGGGTCGTGCGGGCCGGCGTGCAGCGGGTGCGCCGCCACGACGGCGACGCCTCGGGCGGGGTCAGCGGAAGTTGAGCTCCAGCGCGTCGTCGAGCGCGTAGGCCACCTCGACGCCCGGCTCGGGGGCGGCCGGCCGCTGCACGAACGCGTCCCAGGCGCTGTTCTGCCAGACGAACCGCAGGCGCAGGCGTACGCCGTCCAGGGACTCCTCCCCGCCGAGCACGTCCGACAGCGGCACCGTCGTGGAGACCCGGAACCCCTCGGAGACCCGCTTCACCTTCAGCGGCAGGTCGGCGAACCGGCCGGTGGGGCTGTGCACGGCGGTCAGCGTCACCTCGGCGTCGTCGAGCGAGGAGCGCCGGCTGTGCCCGCGTACGTGCAGAGTCCCCTCGAGGTGCAGCGCCGCGTCGCGGCCCACCCGCACCGGCACGGGATGGCGTGAGCGCCGGCCGGCGAGGCCCTTCGTGACCGCGGACAGGCTGGTGACCTCGAAGCGGATCTCGTCGAGGTGCGTGCGGAACGGCTTGAGCTCGACGGCCTTCTCCAGCACCTGGCGCCACTCGTCGAGGAACCGTCCGTGCCCGTGCTGGCGGGCCTTCTCCAGCGCCGCCTCGCTCATCTTCTCGACCAGCTCGGGCGAGGTGAGCATGGTGACGATCCGGTCGGCCATCGGCTTGATGCCGCCGGCGGGGACCAGGAAGCCGTCGACACCGTCGGTGATCTGCTCGCGCGGGCCGTACTTGATGTCGTAGCTGATCACCGGGCAGCCGTGGCTGAGGCTCTCCAGGGTGGAGAGCGGGTAGCCCTCGAAGAGGCTGGTCATCAAGAACGCGCTCGACTGCCAGAGGGCGTCCCGGGCCCGCGGGTCGTGCCCGTGCAGGGTCACCGCCTCCGACACCCCGTGCTGGGCGGCCAGGTCGGTCAGCACGGGCATCTGGCTGCCGGCGCCGTAGATGTCGAGCCGGGCCTCCGGCACCTGCTCGGCCGCCTTCGCGAACGCCCGGATCGCGTGCCCGAGCCGCTTCTGCTTCTCCAGCCGGGCCACCACCGTCACCCGGTGCGGGTCACGGGGCGGGAGGTCGGGGTCGCGCTCGGGCATGTCGACGGGGTTGGGGACCACGAACAGGTTGGACGTGCGCCCGCGCCGCTGCGCGATGTCGTCCTGCTGGCGGGCGGTCAGCGTCACGAACGCGTCGGTGCCGCCGATCTTGCCCATCAGCCGGTTGTAGATGTCCCCGAGGTCCGAGCTCCACAGCCGCGGCGACGCCACGTGGATGTTGTGCAGGACGTAGACGATGTGGATGTTGCGGGCCTTCATCGGCACCAGGTGCTGGGCGCTGAACCGGCTGTCGATGAACAGGAAGCTGCGCTCCTCGCCCGCGAGGTGCCGGACGAACCGCTTGAACCACTGCCCGACGGAGCGGAACTCGCCGGCGACCGTGCCGTCGGGTGCGACGCGCTGCAGCGACGTCGGCCAGGTCGAGGGCTCCTTGAAGACGAACGACGGGATCCGCAGGTACGTCGAGCCGTCCGCGCGCTGGTAGTCGTGGACCGGCCGGGCGAGGGCGTCCGAGCGGTAGGTGACCCGGAACGGCGTGCCGTCCGGGTAGAACTCCTCGGCGGCCTTGTAGGCCGACAGGTCCGCGAGCGGCTCGGGGGCGGGGCGCTGGACGGGGTCGACGGCGTCGTCGTCCTCGCCGCCGGCCTCAGCGCCGGCCTTGGGGGAAGCCGTCTCCTCCTCCCAGCCGTGCGTGCGGTAGTGCTCGTAGATGTTCGGGGTGCTGATCTCCGGCAGCAGCATGCCGCGCTCCAGCAGCACCCGGCGGCGCTCGTCGATGTCGGTGCGGGCGTTGAAGGTGGCCACCACCGGCGCGATCCCGCCCTCGGTGACGAAGATCCGGTTGCGCATCAGCATCGCGCGGGTCTGCCCGCCGGCGTCCGGGCTCAGGTCGATGGGGCAGTTGAGGTACCGACCCGAGGGCAGCTCGCGCGAGGACACGCGCCAGACCCTATCGGTCGCCCGGGCCGGGCCCACCGGGCCGGTCGAGACCGCCGGGGCCGGTCACTTGTCGATGTCGCCGACCACGAAGAACATCGAGCCGAGGATCGCCACCATGTCGGCGACCAGGCAGCCCTCCAGCACCTCGGGGAGCACGGCGATGTTGTTGAACGACGCGCTGCGCAGCTTCATCCGCCACGGGGTCTTCTCCCCGCGGGAGACCAGGTAGTAGCCGTTGATGCCGAGCGGGTTCTCCGTCCAGCAGTACGTCGCGCCCTCGGGCACCTTGAGGATCTTCGGCAGCCGCACGTTCACCGGACCCGTCGCCAGCGACCGGAGCCGGTCCACGCAGGCCTCCGCGACGTCGAGGGAGACCTTGACCTGGTCGAGCAGCAGCCCGAACCGGGCGTGGCAGTCGCCCTCCTGGCGCACCGCCACCTGCAGCACGCCGTCGCGGACCAGCTCGTCGTAGGCGAGGTAGGGCTCGTCGCGGCGCAGGTCGAAGTCGACCCCGGCCGCCCGGGCGATCGGCCCGCTGACGCCGTACGCGTCGACGAGCTCGCGCGAGAGCACCCCCACGCCGATCGTGCGGGCCCGGAAGATCTCGTTGCCGAAGACCAGGTCCTCGATCTGGGAGAGCCGGCGGCCCACGGCGTCGACGGCGCTCGCCACCCGGTCGAGCCAGCCGGCGGGCAGGTCCTCCTTGAGGCCGCCGACCCGGTTGAACATGTAGTGCATCCGGCCGCCGGAGATCTCCTCCATCACCGCCTGGATCGTCTCCCGCTCGCGGAACGCGTAGAAGATCGGCGTGATCGCGCCGAGCTCGATGGGGTAGGAGCCGAGGAACATCAGGTGGTTGAGCACCCGGTTGAGCTCGGCGAGCAGCATCCGGGTCCAGGTGGCCCGCTCCGGCACCTCCATCCCGAGCATCCGCTCCGCGGCCAGCACCACGCCGAGCTCGGAGGAGAACGCCGAGAGCCAGTCGTGCCGGTTGGCCAGCACGATGATCTGCCGGTAGTCGCGGACCTCGAAGAGCTTCTCGACGCCCCGGTGCATGTAGCCGACGACGGGCTCGCAGCTGACGATCCGCTCGCCGTCGAGGGTCAGCCGCAGGCGGAGCACGCCGTGCGTGGCGGGGTGCTGCGGCCCGATGTTCAAGACCATGTCCTGGGTGGCCAGCTCCCCGCCGGCCCCGCCGCGCTCGTGTCCCGCGAAGCCCGCGGCGCCCGCGCCGATGCCGACGGTGACCTGCTCGGGTCCGGTCATGGTGTCTCGCCTCGCACCCGTCGGCCGTCGTCAGCGCAGCCGGCGGCGCAGCGCCGCGAGGGCGCGGCGGGCGGTGTCCTTGAGGGTCGCCAGGTCCCCGAGGGCCTGCGGCTTGTCGGCCGGCGGCTCCGGTCGGTGGTGCACGGGAGGCTCGGCCTCCCCGTAGCGGTCCTGGCGTGGGCGTACGACGGCCCGGCTGAGGTCGCCGCTCGACGACTGCACGCGCGACGACTCGTGGGTGAAGCCCTCCT
>DASTGV010000090.1:0-7142 GCA_035718765.1 Nocardioidaceae bacterium | reverse complement strand
TCCCCGGGCAGGAGCCAGGTCACTGATGCTACTCCCGCGAGGAGGCAGGTCCACGCCCGCAGCCTGCCCCGTAGCGCCTGGCCGCACGCGGACTGGGGGCCTACCGTGAGACGGTGCCCCACGCGCCGGCAGCCGGAACCGTCGGATGGATGTCTCGCGCCGAGCACGAGGTGCCCACGGTCCAGAGCTGGCTGACGCCGACCGAAGCCGGTGCCCTCGGGGGCATGCGCTACACGAAGCGCCGTTCGGAGTTCCTGCTGCGCCGATGGACCGGCAAGCACGCGCTGGCGACGACCGTGGGCCTGCCGCTCGACATGCCTTCGCTGGCTCGCATCGAGGTCGCCAACCGGCCCAGCGGCGCTCCCTACGTGCGGGTGGACGGGACGCCGCTGCAGGTCGACATCTCGATCAGCGACCGGGCCGGGTACGCAGTCTGCGTGGTAGCGCCGCACAGGAGCCGGGTCGGCTGCGACCTGGAGATCGTCGAGCCACGATCGGCCGGGTTCGTCGAACAGTTCCTCACCTCGGCGGAGCAGGCGTACGTCGGCTCACGGCCGTGGTCCGCCCGCGACATGGCCGCCAACCTGATCTGGTCGGCGAAGGAGAGTGCCCTGAAGGTGCTGCACACCGGCCTGCGTCGCGACACCCGCAGCGTCGAGGTGGTGCTCGGGACCGGGCCCGAGACGACCGGCTGGACCGGGCTGGAGATCCGCACCGTGGAGGGTCGGCTGTTCCCCGGCTGGTGGCGTCGCGACGGCGTCTTCCTGGTCACCTGTGCCGCCGACGGGCCGCTGCCCGCTCCCGTGACGCTGGCCGGCTCGGTGGACCTTCGCGAACAGGAGCCGGTGCACTCCTGGGTGAGCCGTCCGCTCTGGCCCTGACACGTGCGCGCGGGCCGCCGAGCGGTCAGGGTGCCGTCACCCGGGCCATCCCGCGTTCCACGGCGTCCACGACGTACGGCCGCAGGTCGGACGCGGCGATCAGGCGGTCGACCGACCCGACCCGGAGGGCGCGTTGAATCGTGTGGATCGCGTCGAACTCTTCTGCCACCTCCCCCAGCTTCTCCGAACGGACCTCCTCGGTGACCCGCAGCAGCGTGGCGCGCAGCGTCCCGGCCTCCGCGCTCTCGGCAGCGGCGATCGCCTCGCGCAGCTCGACCACGCGGGGGTCCTTGTCGGTGCGCGCGCGCACGTCGCGGGCGAAGACGGTGGCGGCCGCCGGCGCCCCGCCGATGACCGAGGCGTAGGAGCCCTCGACGGCCGCGATCTCCAGGTCCGCGTTGAGCCGCTTGGAGAACACGACGAAGGCACCGCCGTGGTAGCGGGAGACGACCACGAAGACGATCGGACCGGCGAAGTTCGTGACCGCCCGACCGATCTCCGCGCCGTACTCCAGCTGCGAGTGCCGCATGGACTCCGGCGACCCGTCGAAACCGGACAGGTTGGCCAGCACGACCAGCGGCCGGTTCCCGCTGGCCGCGTTGATCGCCCGGGCCGCCTTGCGCGCGGACTGCGGGAACAGCGTCCCCGAGCTCCACGACGACGGCCCGTCCGCGGGCACGTACCCCCGGCGGGCCAGGGTCCGTGACTCCAGCCCGAGCATGCAGAGGGGGATCCCGCCGACGTGTGCGTCCCACACGACGACCGTCTCGCCTCCCCGCCACCGGGCCCACCGCTCCAGCGGCTGCGCGTCGGCGTCGGAGACCGCCCTCATCACCGACCGGATGTCGAAGGGCTTCTTGCGGTCGGGGTTGCGCACGTCGGAGAAGATGTCGCCGACCGCGCGCAGGTCGGTCCCCGAGACCGGGGCGTGCGGCGCCGTCCGGACGTCGCGGTCCAGTGGGTCGGTGGTCTCCCTGCGGCGCGGGAAGCGCTCGCCGGGAACCACGTAGGTGTGGTCGTAGTGACGCAGGAGCAGCCGACCGGCGTCCTCGATGCCGGAGGCCCAGTACTGCGCCTGGCCGTTCGGCCCCATGACCCGGTCGTACCCGCCGATGCCGAGGTTGTCCTCCGCCGACACCCCGCCCGAGAAGTCCAGCGCCTGCTTGCCCGTGAGGACCATCGCGCTGGTGGGCAGCATCACCAGGATGCCCCGGGTGTGCATGAGCATCGTCGCCTCGGCGTTCCAGTACGGCTGGCCGCCCACGTTGACACCGGTCACCACCACGTTGATCTCGCCGCCGCCCTGGGTGAACCGGATCAGCCCCTGCAGGACCGCCGCGATCCAGTCCATGTTCTCGGTGCCGCTGTCCATGGCGATGAGCGCCCCGGAGGAGACCGCGAACCACTCGACCGGCACGTGCATCCGCGCCGCGAGGTCGAGCGCGGCGAGGATCCTGCGGCACTCCGGCTCGGCGAGGTTGCCCAGCCCGCGAGTGGGGTCGCTGAGGATCGCGACCCGCGCCATCCCCTCCGGCACCTTCCTGGTGCGGTTGCTCAGGACGCCGACGACGACGTTCGCGACGTTGAGGCCCGGTTCGCGGTCGACCGGCTGGAGGTCACCGTCGGGTCCGAGGTCGTGCTCCACGAACGTGCCAGGCGGCAGGTCCGCCGAGCCGCCCTGCTCCGGCGCCATCATCCGCACGATCTCGTAGGGGTATGGCACACCGAAGCGCTGCGCCACCAGCACCTTCTGCCGGTACGGCGTCAGGGGCCGCACCGGATCGTTCCCGGGCTGCCTCTCGCGCACCGTGACCCCGCGCCCGCCGGCGCCCTGCACGTCCAGGACGGCGTCGTGGAGAGAACCGTCCTCCCGAGGCAGCCGGATCCGCAGGAGCACCTTCTCGAGGTCCGCACCTTCGGCCAACGGCGCGAACGAGGCGGCCATCTCCGGCCAGGACCGGCGAGGCGGGTCCCACGGCGGTCGCACGTAGAGCACGATCCGGTTCGCCTTGGGGCGAGCGTTCGGCGGGTAGCCGACCAGGGCCGCGCGCATGGCGGTCAGCGCCTGCAGCCCCATCCGGCCCAGCCACGGGTAGGTGACCGGGCCGCCGGTCTCGTGGACGGGGGTCAGGTCGCGGACCTCGGCAAGCGCGAACAGCCGATGGTCCTTGGGGTTCTCGTGGGCGACGCCGTCGAACAGGTAGACGTCCTCTGCGGAGGCCAGCCGTTCGAGGCGGAAGTTCGACAGCCGCCAGAGGTCGAGCCGCTTGGCGAGCATCGGGTGGAGGTTGCGGTAGAGCCGGTCCTCCTCCAACCGGCCACCGGTCGTGGACCGGTAGCTCAGGTGCAGGGTCCGGAAGTGCTCGGCCTCCTCCCCTCCGGTGCTCGTGACCGTGACGTCCAACCGCCAGGGCGGACGCCCGAAGTCGCAGGTGGTCAGCAGCGCCTCCACGTGCGCCGCGGCCTCGTCGATCGAGATGTGACGTGCCGCCCTCCAGGTCGCGAGATCGACGACGACCTTGCGGTCGGTGGGCTCGTGGACCAGATGGGCGGCCACCGCGGCGGCCACCGAGGGCAGCCGGTCCAGCGGGGCGTAGGCCACCACCAGCCTGATGTGCTTGTTCTCCCAGTCGTAGTCGGCGACGCACAGCAGCTGGCCGTCGTACTCGTCGAAGTGCAGGTCCCGCAGCTCGCGAATGCGGTAGAAGCGGCGGGCGTAGACCTCCAGGATGACCCGCCGGAACCGGGGGTCGTCCGTGCCGAGCCACCGCCGCAGCAGCGGTCCGCGCTGGGGGTGGGGAGAGCGCACCAGCCGCGCGACCGCGGTATCGCGTCCGGGGCCGTCCGGGTCGAGCGCGGTGGCTTCGAGGACCCTCTCGGTCTCGTCGTACTCCGCGGTCACCAGTGCCTCCAGCACCGGCTCCTCGAAGTAGCGGAACCGCACGTCACGAGCCAGCTCCGCGATGCCGGGATGCCGGCCCTGGACCGAGTCCACCAGACGGTCGAGCCGGGCGCGCATCTCGGCGTCGGCCAGCGGCGACAGGGCCGGTTCCGCCCGCAACCGGCGCTCGAGGATGGACGTCACGACGGGCTCGAGGTCTCCCACCCGGCTGAACGACCGGAACATCCACACGACGGCCGCGTCGAGCTCGGGGGTGCGCTCCAGGGTCGCGACCGCGTAGCGCGCAAGCGCCGACATCAATCGGGTCCGGTACGCCTCGGGGATCCCCGCCCGGTCGGCGTCCATCCACTGGAGGTAGGCCAGCATGTACTCCTGTGTGCTGGTCGCCGTGAGCGAGTCGTCGGGCTGCGTCTCGGTCCGCGGCCGGTAGAGCGCGCCGATCTCGGCGAACAGGTCCAGCAAGGCGTCCTCGCAGCTCAGGAGGCCGGGGTCCGCCGGGGGGCTCACCTCGCTGATCCGCCGCCGCTCCACCAGCAGACGCCTGAGCATGGCCGGGTCCAGGTCGTAGCCGAGAAGGTAGTTGCGTAGCGCGCCGAACACGCGGTCGCAGGGCGGGGTGCCGGGACTCGGACGCGACTCCAGCCCGGTCAGGTCGACGGCGCCCGAGCCTCCGGACGCACCGTACGTCGGGTCGTCCGCCTGGATCCGCAGGAGCGCGGCGCCGGCACCCACCTGTTCGTTGGCGACCACGTCGACCGCGGACACCTGCCCCGCGTACGGCGCGGTGACCGTCGACTCCATCTTCATGCTCTCCAGGACGGCGACCGGGTCACCCTCGGCCACCTCGTCCCCGGGCTGCACCAGGAGGGACACGACGAACGCCGGCCACCCGGCGCGGACCACACCACCGTCGTCGCGGGTGACACGGTGCATGGCGCCGTCCACGACGATCCGGAACATCGCGCCCTGGGTGACGGCCACGACCCGGTGGTCGCGGCCTCCACACCGGACCCTCCGCTCGTAGGCGTTGAGGACCTGCACGGACAGGTCCGCCGCGACGTTGCCGCACCTCACCCGGTACGAGCCGGGTGAGGTGCGGTAGACGAAGAGCTCGTAGGCGGTCCCGGCATAGCGGAGCTGGACCTTGGCGCCCATCCGGTCGGGCACCTCGGGACGACCCCGTCGCGCGCCGGCGTGGAAGGCCGTCTCGACGGCCGCGTGGTCGGCGGTGTACGCCTCCACCGCGGCGGCCAGCAGCGCCACCGGGTCGCCGGGCGGCACGTGCTCCTCGGCGGAGGTGTGCCGGTCCAGCCAGCGGTTGTCGACGTCGCCGGAGCGGACCTCCGGCCGGTCGAGCAGACCGATCAGGAAGCACTGGTTGGTGGTGCCGCTCTCGATCACGACGGTGCTCTGGGCCAGTACCCGCCGCAACCGCGCGAGCGCCTCGTTCCGGTCCCGGCCCCAGGCCACGATCTTGGCGACCATCGAGTCGAAGTCCGCGGGGATCGTGTCGCCCTCCCGCACACCCGAGTCGACGCGCACGCCGCTGCCCGCGGACAGCCGCAGCATGGTGATCCGGCCCGGGGCCGGCGCGAACCCCTGATCGGGGTCCTCGGCGCACAACCGGGCCTCCACGGCGTGCCCGTTCACCGGGGGCGGCTCGCCTTCGAGCGCACCACCGACGGCCACGTGCAGCTGCAGCTTGACCAGGTCGAGACCGGTGGTCGCCTCGGTGACGGGATGCTCGACCTGCAGCCGGGTGTTGACCTCCATGAAGAGGAACTGGCGGGTCTCAGGGTCGACGAGGAACTCGACCGTTCCCGCGTTGCGGTATCCCACCGCGCCGGCGAGCCGGACCGCGGCCGCCTTGATCGCGGCCTCGGTGGCACTGTCGAGCGCCGTGGAGGCCGACTCCTCGATCACCTTCTGGTGACGGCGCTGCAGGGAGCAGTCGCGGACGCCGACGGCCCACACCGTCCCGTGGTGGTCCGCGATCACCTGGACCTCGACGTGTCGGGCGGCCGGGACCAGCTGCTCGACGAAGACCGCCGGGTCGCCGAAGGCGAGCTCGGACTCGCTCCGTGCCGAGGCCAGCGCTGCGGGGAGCTCGTCCGGGGTGCGCACCACCCGGATGCCCCGGCCCCCTCCCCCGGCCGAGGCCTTCAGCACCACCGGGTACCCGAGCCGTGCGGCCTGCGTGGCCGCCTCCTCGGGGTCGTCGATGGGTCCGCCGCCCCACGGTACGACGGGCACGTCGGCCTTCTCGGCCAGCCGCTTGGCGGTCACCTTGTCCCCCAGCGCCCGGATGGTGGCGCTGTCGGGGCCCACGAACACGATCCCGGCCTCCTCGCAGCGCTGTGCGAAGGAGGCGCGTTCGGAGACGAACCCCCAGCCGACCCAGACGGCGTCGCAGGACGCCTCCACCAGCGCGGCGACGACCGTGGCCTCCTCGAGGTAGCGGGACTTGCGGTGCCCGTCCATGGGGTCCAGGTAGGTCGCGGCGCCGAGGTGCACCGCCTCGTCGGCCTCCTGGACGAACCAGGCCTCGGCATCGGGGTCGGTGTAGAAGGCGACGGTCGTGATCCTCGGCCGGTCGCCGCCCAGCGAGCGGTCCTCACGGTTCAGCTCCGCTACCGCGGTGAGCAGGCGCATCGCCGGCTCGCCGCGGTTGACGATCCCCAGCCTGCGGATCTCCGTGGCCACCATCTCAACCTCGCCCGGCCATCACCGCCCGCAGCGGGCCCCGGACCTCCTCGGCCAGCTCGCCGGGCATCGGGACGGTGCGGTAGCCGTCCAGACGGAGCACGACCTTGCCTGACGGGTCGAGCACCCGGCAGTCGAAGACGCCGTGCAGCCCGGTGGCGGGCCGGACGACGGCCACCAGGCTCGAGGACAGGCCGGCGGTGACGTCACCGAGCACGCTGAGCCGGTCGACGTGCGCGGGCAGCGCCAGCCGACCGTCGCATCCTGCCTCCCAGAGCCCGGCGACCTGGAAGCACAGCTCCTCCAGACGCGGGCCGAGGACCGTCGGCGGTCCGGACGGCTCCCGGTCGGGAGGCAGCTGCTGGGGCGGCCTGCCCACCGCCGTACCGTCCTCGCGCCAGGCCTGGCCCACCACCCGATACGCCGGGCCGTGGAAGTAGAGCCGGTAGACGTCGGCGGCCGCGAGCGTGGGCGCGTCGCCGGCCTCGTGGACCGGCTCGTCCTGAGGCGCCTCGGGCCGGTGCACCGCGAGACGGACCGAGCCGGTGAAGTGGACCGTCCGCTGCGGCGTGTGGCTGCCGGGCAGCAGGCGCTCCGCCTCCAGCCGGCAGTCCGCCACCAGGTCCTCACCGTCGGGCCGGATCCGCGCCGTGACC
>DASTGV010000089.1:0-10729 GCA_035718765.1 Nocardioidaceae bacterium | reverse complement strand
GGCACGGACATCGGCGGGCACTCGACGTTCGAGATGGCGATGAAGGTCTACGGGCACGTCGCCCTCGACGAGAAGCGCGCGGCGCTTGCCAAGCTGGGGACGCTCTTCGAGGAGGAGAAGCGACCGCGTTGCAGTAAACACGGGCAGCGCCCTCACGGAAACGCGCGACCCGGACCTCCGGGAAGCGCGAAAGCCCAGGTCAACGGGGGATATGACCTGGGCTTTCGCTAGCGCGCCTGAAGGGATTCGAACCCCTAACCTTCTGATCCGTAGTCAGATGCTCTATCCGTTGAGCTACAGGCGCTGGAACGTCGGAGAGTTTAGCCTGCGGCCCTTGCGGGCGCGAAATCGCCTCAGGTGGCGGTTGTGGGCGTGACAAAAGAGCGCAACAGGTCGACCAGATCACGCCGGTCGTGGCTGCCAGGACCGCCGAGCTTGGCGTCGAAGATGGTGGCGCCGTGCGGGGCGGCCTGCTCCACGACGCGGGCCGCGGCCGGTTGGAGGTGCAGGAGGTACGCGCGGCGGTCGAGGGGGTCGCGTTCGCGAGCGACCAGGCCGGCGCGCTCGAGGTGGTCGACGAGCTGTACGACGGTCGCCGGGCTCACGTCGAGCAGCTGACCGAGGTCGCCCTGGGTCATCGGGCCGGCGACGCTCAGCGAGCGCAGCGTGCCGAAGTGCCGCGGCTCGATGCCGAGCGGGGTCAACGCGGCGAGGAACTCCCGGTGCACCCGGTGGTGGGCCCGGGTGACCAGGAAGCCGGTGCTGGTGCGCAGCGCCTCGGGGGTGCGCGCGTCGAGCTGGGTGCCGACCAGCTTGGTGAGCAGCTCCTGGAGCCGGGCCACCTGCGCGGGCGTGAGGTCGGCGGTGAGCCGCTGCTCCAGCCGTCGCACGTGCGGCGCCCAGCGGCGTACGGCGGCCCGCCCGGCCGTCGTACGCGTGAGGGAGTAGGAGCGCCGGTCCGCGGGGTTGCGCACCCGCTCGACCAGGCCCTCGGCCTGCAGCGTCTCGGCCACCGACGTCATGGTCGTGCCGCTCACCCCGCACATCCGGGCCAGGCTCTGCTGGGACTGCGGCTCCTCGACGCCGAGGGCCAGGAGGGCGGCGTAGGCGTGGATGTCGGTGCGGCCCGGCAGAGTGGCGGCCACCTGGGCAGCGACACGGGCCTGGGCGCGCCAGAGCAGGTGCCCTGGCTGGGCGCGCAGCATCGCGACCGCGGCAGCCCTTGCGTCCTCGTCCATGGCGGGCCTAACGTACAACAGGTAACCGTTCACTAGTTGATGATTTAGTCCCTGAGAGTCGGGAGGCCGGACCATGGCCAACAAGTGGTGGACCTTGATCGCGGTGTGCACCGGCGTGTTCATGCTGCTGCTCGACATCACCATCGTGAACGTCGCGCTGCCGGACATCCAGCGGGACCTCGACGCGTCCCTGTCGGACCTGCAGTGGGTGATCGACGCCTACGCCCTGACCCTGGCGGCGCTGCAGCTCACGGCCGGGTCGCTGGCGGACCGCTACGGCCGCAGGCGGCTGTTCGCGATCGGCACGCTGGTGTTCACGGTCGGCTCGTTCCTGTGCGGCATCGCGCCGACGGTGCAGTTCCTGTCGCTGGCCCGCGCGGCGCAGGGCGTCGGGGGAGCGGTCATGTTCGCGACCGCGCTGGCGCTGCTGTCCGGCGCGTTCTCCGGCCGCGAGCGGGGCACGGCCTTCGCGTTCTTCGGGGCCACCACGGGCGTCGCCGTCGCGGTGGGCCCGGTGCTCGGCGGGGTGCTGACCAGCGGGCTCTCGTGGAACTGGATCTTCTTCGTCAACATCCCGATCTGCGTGCTGGCGCTGGCCGTGACGCTCACCAAGGTCGAGGAGACCCGCGACCCGCATCCCGGCCGGCTGGACGTCGTCGGCTTCCTGACGTTCAGCTCCGGGCTGGGGCTGCTGGTCCTCGCGCTGATCCGCGGCGGCGTCGACGGCTGGGGCGACAGCCTGGTGCTGGGCAGCTTCGCCGCGAGCGCGGTGCTGCTGGTGGCCTTCGTGGTCAGCCAGGTCGTGCAGACCTCGCCGATGTTCGACCTGGGGCTGCTCCGCAAGCCGACGTTCGTCGGAGGTCTGATCGCCGCGCTCGGCGTCTCGGCCTCGGTGTTCTCGCTGCTCACCTACCTGGTGATCTACGTGCAGAACGTGCTCGGCTACTCCGCGGTGGAGGCCGGTGTGCGCTTCCTGTTCCTGTCCGGCATGTCGTTCGTCTCCGCGATCATCGCGGGCCGGCTGACCAGCCACGTCCCCACCAAGTGGCTGATCGCACCCGGCTTCTTCGTCGCGACGCTCGGGCTGTGGCTGCTGCGCGGGATCACCGTCGACTCGGAGTGGACGCACCTGATCCCGGGCCTGGTCGTCGCCGGGCTCGGCATCGGGCTGATCAACGTGCCGCTCGCGTCGACGGCGGTCGGCGTCGTACGCCCGGAGCGCGCGGGCATGGCCTCCGGCGTCAACTCGACCTTCCGCCAGGTGGGCATCGCCACGGGCATCGCGGCCCTGGGCTCGATCTTCAGCCACCAGGTCACCGACGGCATCCACAGCGCGCTGGCGAGCACACCGGCCGCGAGCCGCGCCGACCAGGTCGCCGCGGCGGTCACCAACGGCCAGATCGGGGCGGTCCTCGCGCACGCGCCGGCGTCGGCGCGCGCCACGATCGCGCAGGTCGCGACGGGCAGCTTCGTGGACGCGCTCAACCACATCACCACGATCGCGGCGGTGATCGCCTTCGTCTCGGGGGTCTGCTGCCTGGTGCTGATCCGCGCGAAGGACTTCGAGGGCCACCACGGCCAGGGGCAAGGGCAAGCAGCGGGTCGGCACCGTGAGGAGCCGCACCAGCCCGCGCACGTGGCCTGACGATCAGCCCAGCAGCAGCTTGATGCCGACCACGTAGCCGAAGACCACGACCAGGGCCCGGAAGACCGCCGGCGGCAGCCGCCGACCGAGGTGGGCGCCGAGCCAGCCGCCGACCACGGACCCGATCGCGACCAGGCCGACGACGGTCCAGTCGAGCGGGGCGAAGAACACGAAGACCAGCGTGGCGGCGACGTTCGCGGACGCGACGGCGACGTTCTTCAGCCCGTTGACGGTGTGCAGGGGTACGTCGAGACCCAGCGCGAGCACCGCGACCAGCAGCACGCCCTGGGCCGCGCCGAAGTACCCGCCGTAGACCCCGACCAGACCCGACAGCCCGCTCAGGCCCGGCCCCATGCGCTCGCGGTCGGTGGCGAGGACCACGCCCCGGCGCGCCGCCCGGCCGCGCACCCAGCGGGAGATGAGCGGGCCGAGCCCGACCAGGGTCGCGGAGGCCAGCACCAGGAACGGCACCACCGTGTCGAACGCACCCGGGGGCAGCGCGAGCAGCAGCGCGCCGCCGAGCAGGGCGCCGACCGCGCTGGTGAGCGCGACGCGCAGCACGAGGTGCCGATGGCCGGCGAGCTCGCGGCGGAAGCCGAACGCGCCGGTCAGCCCGCCGGGCACCAGGCCGACGTTGTTGCAGACGTTGGCCACCAGCGGCGTCAGGCCCGCGCCCACGAGCAGCGGGAAGCTCACCAGCGAGCCGGCCCCGACCGCGGTGAGCACGAACCCGGCGCCGAAGCCGGCGGCGAGCACCGCCAGCACGAAATCCGGGTCCATGCGTCAGTCGCGGAGCAGCGCGACGTCGCTGACCCGCTCGACGTGGTCCCGCATCGCCTCGGTCGCGGCGGCGGCGTCCCGGTCGCGGATGGCCGCGGCGATCCGGCGGTGCCCCTCGAGCGACTCGCGCGGCCGCTCCGGCTGCGAAAGCGACTCGATCCGGGTCTCCTTGACCAGCTCGCTGATCTCGCCCATCAGCCGTTGCAGCAGGGCGGAGTGGCCGGCCGTGGTGACCGCCGCGTGGAACAGCTCGTCGCCCTCGACACCCCGGCCGCCCGCGGCGATGTCCTTCGCCATCACCTCGAGCGCGGCGTCGATCCGCGCCAGGTCGTCGTCGGTCCGTCGCACGGCGGCCAGGGCGGCCAGCTTGGACTCCAGGGCCTCCCGGGCCTCGATGATGTCGGGCAGCTGCTGGGCGTGCCGGCGCAGGGCGTCGACCACCTTCGACGTACCGGAGGACTCGACCAGCACCGCACCGTCGCCGTGGCGCACCGCGACCACCCCGACGACCTCCATCGCCACCAGCGCCTGGCTCACCGTCGCCCGGCTCACCCCGAGACGGGTCGCCAGCTCGCGCTCCGGCGGGAGCCGGTCGCCGACGTGCAGGTCGTTCTCCCGGACCCACTCGAGGATCTGCTGGGCGACCTGCTCGTACAGGCGCGGCCGGGTGACGGGCCGCAGGGGAGCCATGTCGGGCATGCCCCGATTCTATTGACAGATGGCTTGCTTGCCTATTGGCTAGGCCACTGAACCACGTGACGGCCGTCACGGGGGAGGTCCCTCGGAACCAAGGAAGTCCGCCATGTCCCCTGAATGGGTATCCATCCTGGCGCTCGTAGCGCTCTTCGTGGTCGGCACGGTGCTGCCGATCAACATGGGCGCGCTCGCGTTCGTCGCCGCCTGGCTCGTCGGCATGTACTCCCTCGGACTCGACGAGAAGGAGATCATCGGCGGCATCAGCGGCGACCTGATCCTCACCCTCGTCGGCGTCACCTACCTGTTCGCGATCGCCCGCAACAACGGGACCGTGGACCTGATCGTCCGCAAGGCCGTGCAGGCGGTGGGCGGCCGGGTCGCGCTGATCCCGTGGGTGATGTTCTTCGTGACGGCGCTGCTGACCGCGATCGGGGCGGCCAGCCCCGCGGCCTGCGCGATCATCGGCCCCATCGCCCTCGGCTTCGCCGGCCGCTACAAGATCAACCCGCTGCTGATGGGCATGTTCGTGGTGCACGGCGCGCAGGCCGGCGGCTTCTCGCCGATCAGCATCTACGGCACGATCACCAACTCGGTGATGCGCGACAACAACCTGCCGGTCGGCGAGATCGCCGTCTTCCTCACCAGCCTCCTGGTGAACCTGCTGATCGCCGTCGTGCTGTTCGTGGTGCTCGGCGGCCGCGAGCTGATGGCCCGCCGGATCGGCGCCGACGAGGTGCACGAGCAGGAGCGGGTGCCGGTCGGGGCCGCCGTGGGAGCCGCCGGGGCCGGTGGGTCGGGCTCGGTGCACCGCGACCGCACCGCGCTCGGGACCGGTGACGCCGCCGACCGTGGCACCGCGGTCACGGGCGAGGCTCCCCAGACCCCGGCCGAGCCCCGGGTGGTCGTCGACCAGGTGGTCACCCTGCTCGCGTTCGTGGCGGTCGCCGTGGCCGCGCTGGTCTTCGACAAGAACATCGGCTTCGCCGCGATCACCGCGGCCGTCGTCCTGACCGCACTGGTCCCCAAGCAGCAGAAGGGTGCGGTCTCGCAGGTCGCCTGGGCCACGGTGCTCCTGGTCGCCGGCGTGAGCACGTTCGCCGCCATCCTCGAGACGGCCGGTGCCCCCGAGTACGTCGGGAAGTGGGCCGCCGGCCTCGGCGCCGCCGTGCTCGGTGCGCTGATCCTCTGCTACGTCGGCGGGGTCGTCTCCGCGTTCGCGTCCTCGACGGCGCTGCTGCCGATCATCATCCCGATCGCGATCCCGCTGATCACCGGCGGCGGCGTGAGCGCCATCGGCCTGGTCGCCGCCCTCGCGGTGTCCTCGACGATCGTCGACGTCAGCCCGTTCTCCACCAACGGTGCGCTGATGGTGGCCAACCGGCCGGACACGATCACCGAGGAGCGGTTCTACAAGCAGATCCTCACCTACAGCGGCCTCGTGGTCGTCGTCGGGCCGCTGCTCGTCTGGGCCGCCGTCGTCCTGCCCGGGTGGGTCTGATGGGGACCGGTCCGCTCGACGGCACGCTGGTCGTCGACCTGTCCCGGGCGCTGGCCGGCCCGCACGCCACGATGATGCTCGGCGACCTCGGCGCCCGGGTGGTGAAGGTCGAGGCCCCCGGTGCCGGTGACGACACCCGCGGCTGGGGCCCGCCGTTCGTCGACCCGCCCGGTGGCGAGGCCCGCGAGTCGACGTACTTCCTCTCGGCGAACCGGAACAAGGAGTCGGTCACCCTCGACCTGAAGGACGCCGCGGACAAGGCCGTCCTGGTCGAACTGGTGCGGCGTGCCGACGTGCTGGTCGAGAACTTCCGCACCGGCGTCCTGGACCGGCTGGGCCTCGGTTTCGAGCACCTTCAGGAGCTCAACCCACGGCTCGTGGTGCTCTCGATCACCGGGTTCGGTCACGACGGCCCGGAGGGCGGCCGCGCCGGCTACGACCAGATCGCGCAGGGCGAGGCCGGGCTGATGTCGCTGACCGGCTCCGGCCCGGACGACCCGCAGAAGGTGGGGGTGCCGATCTCGGACCTGCTGGCCGGGATGTACGGCGCCTACGGCGTGCTCGCGGCGCTGCTCGAGCGGGAACGCACCGGGGAGGGGACCGTCGTGCGCACCTCGCTGCTCGCGGCGACCGTCGGCGTGCACGCCTTCCAGGGCACCCGGTGGACCGTCGCGGGGCAGGTCGGCCGGGCGCAGGGCAACCACCACGCGTCGATCGCGCCGTACGGGCTGTTCCACTGCGCCGACGGCACCGTCCAGATCGCGCTCGGCAGCGAGGCGCTCTGGCGCCGGTTCTGCGCCGGGTTCGGGCTCGACCCGGCGACCCCCGGGCTGGCCACGAACTCCGAGCGGGTGGCGAACCGCGAGCAGACCATCGCGTTCGTCGAGGCGGCGTTCGCGGGCTGGGACGCCGAGCCCCTGCTGGGCCGGCTCGCCGAGGTCGGCGTCCCCGCCGGCAAGGTCCGCACGATCGACGACGTCTACGCCTGGGACCAGGTGGCCAGCCAGGGCCTGGTGGTCGAGGTCGAGCACGACACGCTGGGTCCGCTGACCCTGCCCGGGCCGCCGCTGCGGTTCTTCGACCGGTCCGGCCGGGAGGTGACCCGCAGCGAGCACCAGGCGCCGCCGACCCTGGACCGCGACGGGGCCGCGGTCCGCGCCTGGCTGGCGGAGGACCGCGCATGACCCGACGGCTCGGCGCCCGGGACCTGATCGGGCTGGTCATCGACGAGGGCACCTTCGTCTCGTGGGACGCCCCGGTCGAGCACGCGGGCCTCGACGAGGCGTACGTCGCCGAGCTCGTCGCCGCACGCGCAAGGGCCGGTGTCGACGAGGCCGTCGTCACCGGGCGCGGCTCCATCAGGGGCCATGCCGTCGCCGTGGTGGTCGGCGAGTTCGGGTTCCTCGGCGGCTCGATCGGGCGGGCCACGGCCCACCGGATCACCGCGGCCGTCGAGCGGGCCACCCGGGAGCGGCTGCCGCTGCTCGCGGCCCCGGCCTCGGGCGGCACCCGCATGCAGGAGGGCACACCGGCGTTCGTGGAGATGGTGACGATCTCCCGGGCCGTGGCCCGGCACAAGGCCGCGGGGCTGCCCTACCTCGTGTACCTGCGCCACCCGACCACCGGCGGGGTTTTCGCGTCCTGGGGCTCCCTGGGCCACGTGACGGTCGCCGAGCCCGGGGCCCTGGTCGGCTTCCTCGGCCCCCGGGTCTTCGAGGCGCTGCACGGTGAGCCCTTCCCCGCCGGGGTGCAGCTCGCGGAGAACCTCGTCGACAAGGGCATCCTCGACGCGGTCGTGCCGTCCGACGACCTGGCGGGGGTCACCGCCCGGGTGCTCGACCTGCTGTCGCCGACCGACGTCGGGCCCCGGGAGAGCCGCGCCCCGTCCGTCGTACCGCCGCGGGCAGGGTCCGCCTGGGACTCGGTGCTGCTCACCCGCCGACCGGACCGGCCGGGGGTGCGCGAGCTGCTGCGGCACGCCGCCGACGACGTGGTCCCGCTCAGCGGCACCGGTGACGGCGAGCACGACGCCGGCCTGATGCTCGCGCTGACGTCGTTCGACGGCGTCCGCTGCGTGCTGGTCGGCCAGGACCGCAGGAACCAGACGCCGCAGGAGTCGATGGGACCGGGTGCGTTGCGCGAGGCCCGCCGCGGCATGCGGCTGGCCGACGAGCTCGGGCTGCCGCTGGTGGCCGTCATCGACACCCCGGGCGCCGACCTCTCACCGCGGGCGGAGGAGGGCGCGCTGGCCGGGGAGATCGCCCGGTGCCTGGTGGACCTGTCCACGCTGAGGGTGCCCAGCGTCTCGGTGCTGCTCGGCCAGGGTTGCGGCGGTGGGGCGCTGGCCCTGCTGCCGGCGGACCGCGTCGTCGCCGCCGAGCACGGCTGGCTCTCGCCGCTGCCGCCCGAGGGTGCCAGCGCGATCGTGCACCACGACGTCGGGCACGCCGCCGAGATGACCCGGCGCCAGCGCGTCGGCTCCTACGACCTGTTCGACGAGGGCATCGTGCACGTGGTGGTGCCGGAGCAGCCGGCCGCGCACCTGGACCCGGAGGGGTTCGCGCGCGCCGTCGCCCGCACCTGCGCCGACCAGATCCGGGAGCTGCTCGCGGCGCGGGTCGCCGCCTAGCTCAGCTGGGGCTGCTTCTTCGCGCGGCGGCGGTCGGCGGCGAGGGCCAGCGCGTTGAGCGCCGCCCAGCCGAACGTCACGCCGAGGACCTTCTGCCGGGTGGCGTCGTCCTTCGCGCGGGTGGCCAGGATCAGCCCGTCGGAGACGTCGCAGGCGATCCGGATCAGCATCGCGGCACGGACCGCCTTCCCCGAGCGCCCGACCAGCGCGACCGTGCTGATCGCGAGGTCCCGAGCGCCGTACGTCGTGGCCAGCAGGTCGTAGTCCCCGGCGTGCTTGGGGTCCACCACCTCGCCGAGGTGCCGCGGGTTGGCCAGCGCGTAGACGCCGTAGGTCGCGGTGGCGGTGGACATCAGCCGGCTCAGGGGGAAGGTCATGCCTCCTTCCTACCCGAAGCCTCCAGGCTCATCCCACGGGCTGGTACGGAGCCAGCGACAGCAGGTGCACCTTCTCGTTGCGGCAGCCGGTGCTGCCGTGCGCGACGTACGCTGCGTGCGTCTCGTTCGGCGGGTAGACCCGGAACCCCTCGGCCGGCGCCGGACGGCAACGTGTCGGCGGGTAGTTCTCCGCGTTCGTCTCGCGCAGCGTCGCGGTCGCCTTCCCGCCCGGCCGCAGGGTGATCGCGCGGACCTTCTCGGTCTGCGTCCGGTCGGCGGGTGCCCCGATCTGGGTGCCGTTGCCGTTGCCGACGAGGGACACGCCGCCGAAGCCGCCGGTCCGGCACGGGTGGCCCGAGATGTTGGTGAGGTTGAGGTCGAAGTACGTCGACCCGGCGGCCCCCTCGCCGCCGGTGAGGGAGACCCGCAGGTCCCGGGTGGTGCACCGCGCCGGGCCGGTGCTCGACGGGGCGGCGCTGGGGGACGTAGTGCCGGACGTCTTCGTGGCCGGGTGGGTGGGGCTCTGCCGGGGCGAGGACGTCCCGGCAGAGGTCCGCTCCGGGGAGCCGCCGGCGCACCCGGCCAGCAGACCCAGGGCGGCGGTCGCGGCGAGCAGCCGCAGTGTGTGCATGCGTCCAGTATTCGACACGTCACAACCGGAAGAGAGCGTCATCGTGAGCGTGTTGGGTACGACGATCGACGAGCCATCCCGCAACGCGAAGGAGCATGCATGTCCGCCGTACCGAACGTCACCCTCAACAACGGCGTCGAGATCCCGCAGCTCGGCTTCGGGGTGTTCCAGATCGACCCGAAGGAGACCAAGGACGCGACGCTCGCGGCGCTCGAGGTCGGCTACCGGCACATCGACACCGCGGAGATGTACGGCAACGAGAAGGAGGTCGGCGAGGCCGTCCGCGCGTCCGGCATCGACCGGGAGGAGGTCTTCGTCACCAGCAAGCTCAACAACGGCTTCCACGCCTACGACGACGCGCTCGCCGCCTTCGACCAGACCCTGAAGGACCTCGACATCGGGTACCTCGACCTGTTCCTCGTGCACTGGCCGCTGCCCACGGTCGGCGACTTCGTCGAGACGTGGAAGGCGATGGAGAAGATGTACGAGGGCGGCAAGGTCCGCGCCATCGGCGTCTCGAACTTCCAGCCGAGCCACCTGCGCCGCATCCACGGCGAGACCAGCGTGACGCCGGCCGTCAACCAGATCGAGGTGCACCCCTACCTCACCAACGACGAGGTGCGCGCCTTCGACGCGGAGCACGGCATCGCCACCGAGGCCTGGTCCCCGATCGCGCAGGGCAAGGTGCTCGACGACCCGACGATCGTGCGGATCGCGGAGAACCTCGGGAGGACCCCGGCCCAGGTGACGCTGCGGTGGCACCTGCAGCGCGGCGACATCGTGTTCCCGAAGTCGGTCACCCGCTCCCGGGTGGAGGAGAACTTCGCGCTCTTCGACTTCGAGCTGTCCGGCACCGACATGGACGACATCACCGGGCTCGACCGCGGCGAGCGCACCGGTCCGGACCCGGACACCTTCGACTACGTGCCCGACTGAGTCCCGGCGGGTCGCCGTCACTAGTCTCCGGGGCATGCCCGAGTCCGTCCGCCCCGCCCCGCGCCGCGCGATGATCGGCCGTCCCGGTCCGCTGACGATCGGGATCGACATCGGCGGGACGAAGGTGCTCGGCGGCGTGGTCGACTCGTTCGGCACCGTCCTGACCAGCCGGCGCCGGGCCACACCGGGACGCAGCGTGCCGGCGGTCGAGGACACGATCGTGGAGCTGGTCGACGAGCTCAGCGCGGAGTACGACGTGGCGGCGGTCGGCATCGGGGCGGCCGGCTTCGTCGACGCCG
>DASTGV010000088.1:0-5874 GCA_035718765.1 Nocardioidaceae bacterium | reverse complement strand
GAGCGAGGTGCCGCCGCCCTCGGCCATCGCGGCGGCGACCTGCCGGCGGTGGGCGGCGAGCAGGTCGGCGTCGACCCGGGGCAGCACGTCGTCCCAGAACGCCAGCATCGCGCCGCGGCCCTGCATCATCCCGAGCGGCCGGGCCATGAAGTGCATGTGGAAGTGCGCGGACCCGTCGCCCCAGCGGGAGAAGTGCGTGCGGGCCACCCCGTCGAGGCGCTGGATCGCGCCGGCCAGCCGCTGGACGACCCCGCCGAAGGTCGCGAGCAGGTCGGGCTCCAGCTCGTCGAGCCGCGCGTGCGCGTTCGGCGCGAGGCCGGCCACGAAGGGCAGGCCGGTGTCGGGGCCCGCTCCGACGTGCCAGTGCTCGTCCGCCCAGATGGCGTGCTCGCGTCCCGGTCCGCAGTGGAAGCAGTCGGACGGGTCCTCGACCCCGCTGCGTGGCCGCTCCGGCACCAGCATCGGCTCCAGCGGCTTCATCCGCACGTCGCCCTCGAAGCCGAAGAACGGCGACTCCAGCAGCGGCTGCGCCGAGAGCCGCTCCCCGACGGGCAGCGCGTCGTGGTACGCCGACCGGGCCGGCTCGGTCTCGTAGTCGGTGAGGTGCTCGCTCATGCGGGGCAGTCTGTCAGCGGCGCCCGAGCGTGAACCGCACCCCCATGCGCACCACCACCCGGCCGTCGGCGCCCCGGGCGGACTCGACGAGCTCCTCGGCGCGGGCCATGGTGGCGGCCCGCTGGGCGTCGTCCATCCGCCCCCAGAACATCCGCTGGCCGGTCGACATCGTCCACCGCCGCCAGGCGTGCACGTCCGCGAGCTCGACGGCCAGGTCCTCCTCCACGACGCGTACGTCGGAGGCCCCGGCCGTCTCCGCGAGGGCGGTGAGGGTCCCTGGGGAGGCGAACGGGTCGTCCTGCTCACGCTCGTTCATCGGGTCCAGCACCTCGCGCGGGATGTACGGCTCGAACAGGTCGCCGAGCGCCTCGAAGGTCGCGTCCGCCTTCCCGAACGTCGTGAGACCGAACCGGCCGCCCGGGCGCAGCAGCCGCAGCCAGCGGGACAGCGCGTCGCGCGGGTCGGGAAGGAAGAACAGCACCAGCGACGAGGCCAGCACGTCGTAGGAGGCCTCCGGCAGCGTCGGCCGGGTCGCGTCCATCTCCAGCACGGTGACGTCGAGCCCGGCGACGGCGGCGCGGGTGTGCGCGAGCATCGCGGGGGAGAGGTCCACCGCGGTGACGTGCGCGCCCGTCCCCGCGAGCCGGGTGGTGGCCGCGCCGCGCCCGCAGCCGAGGTCGAGCGCGTCGTCACCGGGCCGCACGTCGAGCAGGTCGACGAGCCGGTCCGCGATCGGCTGGAAGAACGCGACCCCGCTCTGGTCGTAGTCGTCCGCGACCGTGTCGAACATCCGTCGGACCATGGCCACCGGCTCGGCGAGCTCACTCATGCGCGGAGTCTGGCCGCGCGGACCGGGACCGGCCATGGCCCGTCCGGGCGGTTCCGCGGGGCGAGCCCTGCCCGGTTCGAACCGGTCGCGCCGTTAGGCTGGCCGGGTCCCGTCCCTTCGACAGCAGGAGCACCATCGTGGCGTCCATCGAGGCAGTCGGTGCCCGCGAGATCCTCGACTCGCGCGGCAATCCCACCATCGAGGTCGAGGTGGCTCTCGACGACGGCACGATCGGCCGCGCCGCGGTCCCCTCGGGCGCGTCGACCGGCGCCTTCGAGGCGGTCGAGCTGCGCGACGGCGGCAAGCGCTACGGCGGCAAGGGCGTGGGCAAGGCGGTCGACGCCGTGCTCGAGGCGATCGGCCCGGAGCTGGTCGGCTTCGAGGCGTCCGAGCAGCGGCTCGTCGACGCCCGGCTGCTGGAGCTCGACGGCACCCCCAACAAGGCCCAGCTCGGCGCCAACGCGATCCTCGGCGTCTCCCTGGCGGTCGCGCGCGCCGCGGCCGACTCGGCGGACCTGCCGCTGTTCCGCTACGTCGGCGGCCCGAACGCCCACCTGCTGCCGGTGCCGATGATGAACATCCTCAACGGCGGCGCGCACGCCGACACCGGCGTCGACGTCCAGGAGTTCATGATCGCGCCGGTCGGCGCCGCGACCTTCCGCGAGGCGCGGGAGCAGGGCGCCAGCGTCTACCACGCGCTCAAGTCGGTGCTGAAGGAGAAGGGCCTGCCCACCGGTCTCGGCGACGAGGGCGGCTTCGCCCCCGACCTGCCCAGCAACCGCGAGGCGCTGGACCTGATCACCACGGCGGTCGAGAAGGCCGGTCTCGAGGCCGGCAAGGACATCGTGTTCGCGCTGGACGTGGCGGCCAGCGAGTTCTGGTCCGACGGCGGCTACACCTTCGAGGGCGCGACCAAGTCCTCGGAGGGGATGATCGCCTACTACACCGACCTCGCGGCGTCGTACCCCATCGTGTCCATCGAGGACCCGCTCAACGAGGAGGACTGGGCCGGCTGGCAGGCGATGACCGCAGCGCTGGGCGACAAGCTCCAGATCGTCGGCGACGACCTGTTCGTCACCAACGTCGAGCGTCTCGGCCGCGGCATCGCCGAGCGGTCCGCCAACGCGCTGCTGGTCAAGGTCAACCAGATCGGCTCGCTCACCGAGACCCTCGACTCCGTCGACCTCGCGCACCGCAGCGGCTTCCGCTGCATGATGAGCCACCGCTCCGGCGAGACCGAGGACACCACCATCGCGGACCTCGCGGTCGCCACCAACTGCGGGCAGATCAAGACCGGCGCGCCGGCGCGGTCCGAGCGGGTCGCGAAGTACAACCAGCTGCTCCGCATCGAGGAGGAGCTGGACGACGCGGCCCGCTACGCCGGCCGCGGTGCCTTCCCGCGCTTCGGGTCGGAGGGCTAGCGCCGCATGTCCCAGAGCCGTCCGTCGGGTCGCGGGTCCTCCCGCCCCCGCACCCCGGGGTCGGGTCCCCGCGGTGCGGCCCGTCGTACGTCGACCCCGCGGGCCGGCGCACGCCCGGGAGCCGGACCCGGCCCGCGCCGCGGCGGACCGCGTCAGCGGTCGTCGGCGCGCGGCGGCCGCACGTCCTCGCCGCGTCCCCGGCTCACGGGGCGGGCGGCGATCCTGGTGCTGGTCCTGGCGGTGCTGATGGTGTCCTACGCCTCGAGCATGCGGGCCTACCTCGAGCAGCGTCGCCACCTCGCCGCGCTGGGCCGCGACATCTCCTCGTCGAAGGTGGACATCGCGAACCTCGAGCGGGAGAAGAAGCGCTGGAAGGACCCGGCCTACGTCCGCACGGTGGCGCACCAGCGGTTCGGCTGGGTGCTGCCCGGGCAGATCGGCTTCCAGGTGCTCGACGACAACGGCAAGCCGCTGGGACACACCGACACGCTGTCCGACCCGGGCTCCGTCACCGAGGCGAACCGTCCGCTGTGGTGGCAGTCCGCGTGGGGGAGCGTGGTGGCCGCGGGCAAGCCCGAGGTGGCCCAGCAGGACCTGCCGCAGCCGGTCACCAAGATCAAGCCGCCCAAGGTGCCGAAGCATTGATCGACCCTCAGGACGAGGCGGTCGTCGCGGCCCAGCTCGGCCGGCCGCCGCGGGCGATCCACGCGGTCGCGCACCGGTGTCCCTGCGGCAACCCGGACGTGGTGGCGACGGAGCCGCGGCTCGAGGACGGCACGCCGTTCCCGACGACCTTCTACCTCACCTGCCCGCGGGCGGCCTCGATGATCGGCACGCTCGAGGCGTCCGGGCTGATGAAGGAGATGTCCGACCGGCTCGAGACGGACCCCGACCTCGCGGCCGCGTACACCGCCGCGCACGAGTCCTACCTCGCCTTCCGCGAGTCGATCGGCCACGTGCCGGAGATCGCCGGGGTCTCCGCCGGCGGCATGCCGACCCGGGTGAAGTGCCTGCACGTGCTGGCCGGGCAGGCCCTCGCGCAGGGCAGGGGCGTCAACCCGCTCGGCGACGAGGTGCTCGACCTGCTCGGCGAGTACTGGGCCGCCGGCCCCTGTGCCGTCGCCGACCAGGACCGCCCGTGAGCCGGGTCGCCGCGGTCGACTGCGGCACCAACACCGTCAAGCTCCTGGTCGCCGACATCGACACCGCGGCCGGCACGCAGGACACGCTGGTCCGGGAGATGCGCATCGTCCGGCTCGGTCAGGACGTCGACCGCACCGGACGGCTGGCGGACGAGGCGCTGGAGCGGGTGTTCGCGGCCGTCGACGAGTACGCCGCGACGGTCTCCGCGCACCAGGTCGACGCGCTCCGGTTCGTGGCCACCTCGGCCGTCCGGGACGCGGGCAACGCCGACGTCTTCGCCCGGGGCATCGAGCAGCGGCTCGGCGTACGCCCCGAGGTGGTGTCCGGCGACGAGGAGGCCGCGCTCTCCTACGACGGTGCGACGCGCGACCTCGGCGACGTACCGGCCCCGGTCGCGGTGCTCGACATCGGCGGCGGCTCCACCGAGCTGATCCTCGGCGACGCGCACCGGCACGTCCGTGCGGCCCGCTCCCTCGACATCGGGTCGGTGCGGGTCACCGAGCGGCTGATGCCGTCCGACCCGCCGACCCCCGCCGAGCTCGCCGCCGCCCGCGACGTCGTCGACGCGGCGCTGGACACCCTCCCGTCGTACGACGTCCGGATCGGGGACGCACGCACGCTGGTCGGCACCGCCGGCACGGTCACCACGGTCGCCGCGCTGCTGCTCGGGCTGAGCGCCTACGACCGCTCCCGGGTGCACGGCGCGACCTTCCCCCGGGCGGAGGTGGACGCGCTCGTCGAGCAGGTGCTGGCGATGACGGTGTCCGAGCGGGAGGCGCTCGGGGTGCCCTCGGGCCGCTCGGACGTGATCGGCGCCGGTGCGCTCATCCTGGACCGGGTGCTGCTGCGGTCCTCGGCCGAGCACCTGCGGGTCTCCGACTCCGACATCCTCGACGGGATCGCCTGGTCCGTCGCCTGAGCGCACGGTTGACCTCGGGCCCGATGGGTACGGAGCCCGCATGTCAGCACCACAGCAGACCAACCAGCCGGAGCTTGGGTCCGACCCGACGTTGGGCGCCCTGGTCCACGACATGACCCAGCAGATGTCCACCCTCGTGCGCGACGAGATCCGCCTCGCGCAGGCGGAGATGACGCAGAAGGGCAAGAAGGCCGGGATCGGCGCCGGCCTGTTCGGGGGCGCCGGGCTGGTCGCGCTGTACGGCGTCGCCGCCCTGCTCGCGACGGTCGTCCTGGCCCTCGCCCTGGTGATGCCGGCCTGGCTCGCGGCGCTCATCGTGACCGTCGTGCTGTTCGCGGTCGCCGGCGTGCTCGCCCTCCAGGGCAAGTCCAGCGTCTCGAAGGCGACGCCGGCCAAGCCGGAGGAGGCCATCGAGGGCTTCAAGCAGGACGTCGCGACGGTGAAGGGAGAGCACAGGCATGAGCACGTCTGACATCGAGGTCAACGGCGCCGCGCCGCACCCGACGACCACCACGCCGACCCCGTCCAACGACCCCGACGCCATCCGCGAGGACATCGAGCGCACGCGCGAGGAGCTGGCCGAGACCGTCGACGCCCTGCACGCCAAGCTCGACGTGAAGCGCCAGGCTCAGGAGCGGTTCGCCCGCGCCAAGGACCAGGCGACCACCGACGCGGGCAGGCCGCGCCCCGACCTCGTCGCCGGGGTGGTCGGTGCCGCACTGCTCGTCGCCGGGCTCGCCTGGTGGCGCCGGAGCTGATCGCAGCACCCACGAAGCTCCGGGTCCAGCAGCGGGCTCGCGAGGCCGTCGGCGCCGGTCGAGGGGGATCCCGAGGCGGCGTCGGCGGCAGCCCCGCCTGCCAGGATGACGCCGTGCCCGACCTCCTCCCGCATCCCCTCACGGGACAGCCGTTCCCGTCCCCGGTGCCGCCCGGCACCGGATGGCCGG
>DASTGV010000087.1:0-6966 GCA_035718765.1 Nocardioidaceae bacterium | reverse complement strand
GGTGTGGAGGTAGCCCTGGCCGACGGCGCTGGGCTGGGTGCCCTCGGTGATGATCAGCCCGGCGCTCGCGCGTTGCCGGTAGTACTCCACGGCGAGGTCGCTGGGGACCATCCCCTCGGCGGCGCGGTTGCGGGTGAGCGGGGCCATCACGAGGCGGTTGGGGAGCTCCCACGCCTTGACGCGCAGCGGCTCGAAGAGGTCGGGCATGGGGACGACGTCCTGTCTGTCGGGAACAGTTGAACATCAGAGTTAAGGCGCCCGGGACTCCGGACATTCCGTCCCGGCGGCACAATGGGGCGTGATGAATCCCGCACCCCCCCTGCACCAGGGCGCCCTGCACCCCTACGAGCAGCTGCTCGTCGCGCTGGTCGCGTTCGGGCCGTTCGCGGTGCTGTTCGTCGTCGTGTACGTCGTCCGCCGGCGTGACGTCGCCGCCGAGGACGCCGAGTTGTCAGAACGGCAGGCGGCTACAGCCACCCCACGTTCTGACAAGTCGGAGGGCTAACGGTCGCCGGCGAGCCAGGCCTTGCCGACCCGCTCCTCGGCCCGCAGCGCGGAGCCGAGCAGGTCCCCGATGAGGGCCTCGAGCTTGCCGCCGAGCATCGGGATCTTCACGGTGATGTCGCCCTGGACGGTCTCGACCGTGCCGCCGTCCTGCTCGGCGAGGGCGATGGAGCCGTCGAGCGCGCCCGGCTTGCCGGGGATCTCCACCTTCAGGTCGGCACCGGAGCCGCCCTTCCACTGCTCGCGCTGGACGATCCGGATCTCCTCGCCGACGAACCTCTTCGCGAACGACGGGATGCCCTTGGCCGGCTGCGTCTGGTCCACCACGACCGCCATGCCCTCCGGGGCGCCGTCGATGCTGACGTCGCGCCGTACGGCGTGCATGGCCTCGCACACCTTCTCCCGGAACGCGGGGTCGGACAGCATCTTGAGCACGTCGGCGGGGGCGGCGTCGTAGGTCATCCGGTGGGAGAACTTCATGCGCGCATCATGCCCTACCCTCGCCGGGTGGACGACGAGACCGGCGACGGCAGCGACAGCAGCGACAGCAGCGACGTGACGGGACAGTGGGGCGACCACCCGGAGGTGCAGTTCGGGGAGCAGGGGGCGCGGCTGACCTACGGCAGCTACCTGCAGCTCGGGCAGCTGCTGTCGGCCCAGCACCTGGAGTCCGACCCGCCGGCCCACGACGAGCTGCTGTTCATCACCATCCACCAGGTCTACGAGCTGTGGTTCCAGCAGCTGCTGCACGAGGCGACCGCCGCCCGGGACGCGATGCGGGAGGGCCGCACCTGGTGGGCCCAGCACCTGCTCCAGCGGATGCACGTGATCGAGCGGGTCCTCGTGCAGCAGGTGGACGTGCTCGAGACGATGACGCCGCAGGACTTCCTCCAGTTCCGGCAGACCCTCGCGCCCGCCAGCGGCTTCCAGTCGGTGCAGTTCCGGGAGCTGGAGTTCCTCTCCGGCGCCAAGGACCCGTCCTTCGTGCAGCGGTTCCGGGGGCTCACCGACGACGAGCGGGCCCGGCTCCGGCGGCGGCTGGACGAGCCCACCCTGTGGGACGCGTTCCTCGGGGTGCTGGCCGCCAAGGGCCTGCCCGTCGGCGACGACGACGAGGTCACCGACTCCGTCCGGCGGGTGGCCCACGACCGCTCGACGTACGCCGACGTCTGGGCGCTGGCGGAGGCGCTGCTCCAGCACGACGAGCTCGCCGCGGCCTGGCGGGCCCGCCACGTCGTCATGGTCGAGCGGATGATCGGCACCAAGACCGGCACCGGCGGGTCGACCGGCGCGAGCTACCTGCGCAGCCGTCTGGACCTGCGCTACTTCCCGCTGCTGTGGGATCTCCGGTCGGTGCTCTAGCGCCGCCCCGGGAGCGTCGGGTTGGTGGCCCCGCAGGGTTGGTTCTAGTGTCGGCTTGACGGCACAACGACGTGCCCTCGGTGAGATCCGTAGAGGTTGATGCTGCGTGCGTACGACGCTGGAAGAGACCGCGAACGCCGAGCGCGACGACCTGATCGAGAAGGCCGCCGCGTTCGCTGCCACCAGGAAGGGTTCGGGCGGTCCTCCCGGCGACACCTCGGCCGCCCTGCTCCGCTACTTCTACCGTCACGTGGCCGCCGAGGACATCGAGGCGCGCACCGAGATGGACCTGTTCGGCGCGGCGATGAGCCAGTACAAGACGGCGTCGAACCGTCCCCAGGGCACCGCGAACATCCACGTCTTCACGCCCACCGTCGCCGAGCACGGCTGGTCCGCCGAGGGGCACACCGTCGTCGAGGTGGTCACCGACGACATGCCGTTCCTCGTGGACTCCGTGACCATGGTGCTCAACGAGCAGAACCGCGAGGTGCACATGGTCGTGCACCCGCAGATCCTCGTACGTCGCGACATCACCGGGAAGCTCGAGGAGATCCTCAGCGGCGACGACCAGCAGGCGGACCGCGCCGACGCCGACCTGTCCCACGACGTGTTCCGGGAGTCCTGGATGCACATCGAGATCGGCCGTGAGTCGAGCGCCGAGCAACGGGACGAGATCGAGCGGGCGCTGGCCAAGGTGCTGCAGGACGTCCGCGAGGCCGTCGAGGACTGGCCGAAGATGCACCAGCAGGCGCTCGACATCATCGACGACCTCGAGGAGCACCCGCCGCCGCTGCCGCGCGAGGAGATCGAGGAGGGGCAGGCGCTGCTCCGCTGGCTCGCGGACACGCACTTCACCTTCCTCGGCTACCGCGAGTACCGGCTCGAGGAGCTCGGTGACGGCACCGACGACGTGGCGCTGCGCGCCGTGCCCGGCACCGGGTTCGGCATCCTGCGCTCCGACCAGGACATGTCCGCGTCCTTCGCCAAGCTGCCGCCGCTGGTGCGGGCGAAGGCACGCGAGAAGACCCTGCTGGTGCTGGCCAAGGCCAACTCCAAGGCGACCGTGCACCGTCCGGTCTACCTCGACTACGTCGGGGTCAAGACGTTCGACGAGAGCGGCGAGGTGGTCGGCGAGCGGCGCTTCCTCGGGCTGTTCTCCAGCGCGGCGTACACCGAGTCGCTGACCCGCATCCCGGTGATCAGGGTCAAGGCCAAGCAGGTCATCGACCGTGCCGGCTTCGCGCCGCTGAGCCACAGCGGCAAGGCGCTGATGGACGTGCTCGAGACCTACCCGCGCGACGAGCTGTTCCAGACCCCGGTCGACGAGCTCAGCCCGATCGCGGAGTCCGTGCTGCACGCCCGGGAGCGCCGCCAGGTCCGGCTGTTCGTGCGCCGGGACACCTACGGGCGCTACCTGTCCTGCCTGGTCTACCTGCCCCGGGACCGGTACAACACCGCGGTCCGCGAGCGGATCGCCGCGATCCTGAAGACCCAGCTCCGCGGCGAGTCGCTGGAGTACACCGCGCGCGTGAGCGAGTCCCTGCTGGCCCGCCTGCACTTCGTGGTCCGGCCCAAGGCGGGCGAGTCGATCGGTGACTTCAACCAGGCCGACCTCGAGCGCCGGCTCTCGGACGCGGCCCGGTCGTGGCGCGACGACTTCGTCTCCGCCGCGCACGCCGAGTACGGCGAGGAGGAGGGTGCCCGCCTCGCGCGCAAGTACGCCGACACGTTCCCGGAGGCGTACAAGGAGGACTACCCGCCCCGGACCGGCGCCGTCGACCTCGGCCGCCTCGAGGGCATCCCGGCCGACGGGGCCCTCGACCTGTCCTTCTACCAGCTGCCCGAGTCCGGCCCTCAGGAGGCGCGGCTGAAGATCTTCCGCGTGGGCGCGCCGCTGTCGCTGTCCGGGGTGCTGCCGACCCTGTCCTCGATGGGGGTCGAGGTCGTCGACGAGCGTCCCTACAGCCTCGACGGGCTCGAGCGCCCGTCGTACGTCTACGACTTCGGCCTGCGCTACCAGCGGCCGCTGCCCGACCGGAGCCGCGAGCTGTTCCAGGACGCGGTCCAGGCGGTGTGGGAGGGCGTCAACGAGGTCGACGGCTTCAACGCCCTCGTGCTCGCGGTCGGGCTGACCTGGCGGCAGGCCACCGTGCTCCGGGCCTACGCGAAGTACATGCGGCAGGGCGGCACGCCGTTCGCGCAGGACTACATCGAGGGCGCACTGCAGCAGAACGTCGACATCACCCGCGCCCTGGTCGCGCTGTTCGAGGCCCGCTTCGACCCGGGCCGCAACGGCCACCTCGCCGCCGACGGTGAGACCCGCAGGGCCAAGACCGAGGAGATCGAGGACCGGATCCACCGGGCCCTCGACGACGTGGCCAGCCTCGACCAGGACCGGATCCTGCGGTCCTACCTGACCGTCATCAAGGCCACGCTCCGCACGAACTACTACCAGCCCGGACCCGACGGGCGGCCGAAGCCGTACATCTCGCTCAAGATGCAGCCCGACGCCATCCCCGACCTGCCGGAGCCGCGGCCGAAGTTCGAGATCTTCGTGTACTCGCCGCGGGTCGAGGGCGTGCACCTGCGCTTCGGCGCGGTGGCCCGGGGCGGCCTGCGCTGGTCCGACCGCCGCGACGACTTCCGCACCGAGGTCCTCGGTCTGGTCAAGGCGCAGATGGTGAAGAACACCGTGATCGTGCCGGTCGGCGCGAAGGGCGGCTTCTTCGCCAAGCAGCTGCCCGACCCGGGCGACCGCGAGGCGTGGATGGCCGAGGGGGTCGCCTGCTACAAGACGTTCATCTCCGGGCTGCTCGACATCACCGACAACCGCGTCGGCGACCAGACGGTGCCCCCGGAGCGGGTGGTGCGCCACGACGGCGACGACTCCTACCTGGTGGTGGCCGCCGACAAGGGCACCGCGACGTTCAGCGACATCGCCAACGGGGTGGCCAAGGACTACGGCTTCTGGCTCGGTGACGCCTTCGCCTCCGGCGGGTCGGTCGGCTACGACCACAAGGCGATGGGGATCACCGCCCGCGGAGCCTGGGAGTCGGTGCGCCGGCACTTCCGGGAGATGGGGATCGACTGCCAGGCCGAGGAGTTCACCTGTGTGGGCATCGGCGACATGTCCGGCGACGTGTTCGGCAACGGGATGCTGCTGTCCGAGCACACCCGGCTGGTCGCCGCCTTCGACCACCGCGACATCTTCCTGGACCCGTCCCCGGTGGCGGCCTCGTCGTACGCCGAGCGCAAGCGGCTGTTCGGGCTGCCCCGCTCCAGCTGGCAGGACTACGACAAGGACCTGATCTCCGAGGGCGGCGGCGTCTACTCCCGCTCGCTCAAGGCGATCCCGGTCAGCCCGCAGGTGCGGGCGGCGCTGTCGCTCGGTGACGACGTGCGCACGATGACGCCGGCCGAGCTGATGCGGGCCATCCTGCTGGCGAAGGTCGACCTGCTGTGGAACGGCGGCATCGGCACCTACGTGAAGAGCGCCGGCGAGACCGACGCCGAGGTCGGCGACAAGGCCAACGACGCCATCCGGGTCAACGGCCGCGAGCTGCGCTGCCGGTGCGTCGGGGAGGGCGGCAACCTCGGGCTCACCCAGCGCGGCCGGATCGAGTACGCCCGCGCGGGCGGCCGGATCAACACCGACTTCATCGACAACTCCGCCGGGGTGGACACCTCGGACCACGAGGTGAACATCAAGATCCTGCTCGACCAGGTGGTGGCCAACGGCGACCTCACGGAGAAGCAGCGCAACGACCTGCTCGCGTCGATGACCGAGGAGGTCGGCACCCTCGTGCTGCGCGACAACTACGAGCAGAACCACGCGCTGGCCAACGCGGCGATCCAGGCCCCGCAGCTGATGCACGTGCACGAGGACTGGATCCGCCGGCTCGAGCGGCAGGGGCTGCTCGACCGGGCGCTGGAGGCGCTGCCGTCCCGCAAGGAGCTCACGGCACGGCTGGAGCGCAAGGAGGGGCTGAGCGTGCCGGAGCTGTCGGTGCTGCTCGCCTACACGAAGATCGTGCTGGCCGACGAGCTGATCGGCACCGGCCTCGCCGACGACCCGTTCCTGCGCAACGACCTGTTCAGCTACTTCCCCTCGAAGATGCGGCAGACCTACCGCGAGCAGATGGAGAGCCACCCGCTGCGCCGGGAGATCATCGTGACGCTGGCGGTGAACGACCTCGTCAACGGCGCCGGCATGACGTTCTTCCACCGGCTGTCGGAGGAGACCTCGGCCACGGCCGACGAGCTGGTCAAGGCGAACTTCGTGGCCCGGGAGATCTTCGGGTCGCGCGCCCTCATCGACGAGATCGACTCCTACGACAACAAGATCGACGCCGCCGTGCAGACCCGGATGCGCCTGGAGATGCGCACGCTCGTCGAGCGCGCCTCCCGGTGGCTGATCAACAACCGGCGCCCGCCGATGGACAGCGAGAGCACCGTCGACTTCTTCGGGGTCGTGGCGCAGCAGGTCGTGACCGCGCTGCCCGAGCTGCTCGGCGGGCGGGAGGCCGACGCCTTCCTGGCGCGGCGGGACGCGCTGGTCGCCAAGGGGGTCCCCGAGGACCTGGCGGTCCGGGTCGCGATCCTGCCGCCGGCGTACCAGGCGCTCAACATCGTCGAGACCGCCAAGCGCGACGACGTGGACCCCATCGAGGTCGCCCGGGTGCACTTCGCGCTGGGGGAGCGGCTCGGTCTGTCCGCGCTGGTCGCCCGGATCCTCGCCCTGCCCCGCGACGACCGCTGGCAGACGATGGCCCGGGCCGCGCTGCGCGACGACCTGCACGCCGTGCACGCCCAGCTCACCGCGCAGGTGCTCGCGGAGACCGCGCCCGACCAGCCGGTCCCGGTGCTGGTCGCGGACTGGGAGGAGGAGGACGCCGTGGTGGTCAGCCGGGCGGTCGGCACCCTCGACGAGATCTGTGCCGACGACCAGGCGGACCTGGCCCGGCTGTCGGTCGGGCTCCGGGTCGTGCGGACGCTGCTGGCGACCCCCTGAGGTGATGACGCCGGCCGCCGTACGCCGCTTCCGTCGAGGCGGCGTACGGCGGCCGGCGGTCCGTCAGACCCTTACGCCGTCGTCCTCGG
>DASTGV010000086.1:0-4690 GCA_035718765.1 Nocardioidaceae bacterium | reverse complement strand
GTCGGAGTCGTCGACCTCGACCCGCAGCCCGGCCGCGCGCATCCTGGCGGCCACCTCGCCGAGGTAGTCGTTGTGCCGCTCCGCGATCGGGATGGCCTGCACCTGCACCGGTGCCAGCCAGGGCGGGAACGCGCCGGCGTAGTGCTCGACGAGCACCCCGAAGAACCGCTCGATCGACCCGAACTTCGCCGAGTGGATCATCACCGGCTGCTGCCGGGTGCCGTCGGCGGCCTGGTACTCCAGCTCGAAGCCCTTGGGCTGGTTGAAGTCGTACTGGATCGTCGACATCTGCCAGGTCCGGCCGATCGCGTCGCGCGCCTGCACCGAGATCTTCGGGCCGTAGAACGCCGCGCCGCCCGGGTCGGGGACCAGCTCCAGCCCGGTCTCGACCGCGACGTCCTCGAGCACCTGGGTCGCGGCCTTCCAGTCCTCGTCGGAGCCCACGAACTTGTCGGGCTTGGAGTCGTCCCGGGTCGACAGCTCGAGGTAGTAGTCGTCGAGGCCGAAGTCGTTGAGCAGCCCGAGCACGAACGACAGCAGGTGCTTGACCTCGCCCGGCGCCTGCTCGGGGGTGACGTAGGAGTGCGAGTCGTCCTGGGTCATGCCGCGCACCCGGGTCAGGCCGTGCACCACGCCGGACTTCTCGTAGCGGTAGACCGAGCCGAACTCGAACAGCCGCAGCGGCAGCTCGCGGTAGGACCGCCCGCGCGACCTGAAGATCAGGTTGTGCATCGGGCAGTTCATCGCCTTGAGGTAGTAGTTCGCGCCCTCGAAGCCGATCGGCGGGAACATGGTGTCGGCGTAGTACGGCAGGTGCCCGGAGGTGTGGAACAGCCCCTCCTTCGAGATGTGCGGGGTCCCGACGTACTGGAAGCCCTCCTCGATGTGCCGGCGGCGGACGTAGTCCTCCATCTCCCGCTTGATCACACCGCCGCGGGGGTGGAACACCACCAGGCCGGACCCGATCTCGTCGGGGAAGCTGAACAGGTCGAGGTCGCGGCCGAGCTTGCGGTGGTCGCGGCGCTCGGCCTCCTCGATCCGGTGCAGGTGCTCCTCGAGCGCCTCCTTGGACTCCCAGGCGGTGCCGTAGAGCCGCTGGAGCTGCTTGTTCTTCTCGTCGCCGCGCCAGTACGCCGCCGCCGACCGCATCAGCTTGAAGGCCGGGATCCGCTTGGTGGTCGGCAGGTGCGGCCCGCGGCACAGGTCCTTCCAGGCCAGCGACCCGTCGCGCTTGAGGTTGTCGTAGATGGTCAGCTCGGCGCCGCCCACCTCGACGTCGGCGCCCTCGGCGACCTCCTGGCCGTCGCCGGACCCGCCCTTGAGCCCGATCAGCTCGAGCTTGTAGGGCTCGTCGGCCAGCTCGGCGCGCGCGTCGTCGTCGGAGACCGGCCGGCGGGAGAACCGCTGCCCCTCCTTGATGATCTTGCGCATCCGGGTCTCGATCTTCTCGAGGTCGGCCGGCACGAACGGGGTCTCGACGTCGAAGTCGTAGTAGAAGCCGTCGGTGACCGGCGGCCCGATGCCGAGCCTGGCGTCCGGGAACAGCTCCTGCACCGCCTGCGCCATCACGTGCGCGGTCGAGTGCCGCAGGATGTCGCGGCCGTCCTTGCTGTCGATGGCGACACCCTCGACGGTGTCCCCGTCGGCGAGCTCGTGCGCGAGGTCCCGCAGGTCGCCGTCGACCCGCGCGGCGATCACGCTCGGGTCGTCCGCGAACAGCTCCCAGGCCTTGGTGCCCGTCGTCACCGCTCGCTCGCCGGACTCGGCGGCGTTCAGGACGGTGACGTGGATGTCGGACACGGGGCTGCGCTCCTTGCACGGTGGGAAGACCTCGCCCGGAAGAGCGGGAGGTCTCACGGACGGCTCGATCGTAACCACGGCGTACGTCGGGACGCGCGCGGGTTTCACCCGGCCGGGAACGACGAACGGCCGCCCTGGGGTGGGGCGACCGTCGATGGTGGGGAGGAGGGGTGGGCGATACTGGGTTCGAACCAGTGACCTCTTCGGTGTGAACGAAGCGCGCTACCACTGCGCCAATCGCCCGCGCTGCGCCGGAAACAGTAGCGCATCTCAAGCGGAACCTCACGGCGGGTTCGTCGTTGTACGTGTGGCGCGAAACACCACCCCGGAATTCCCCCAGAATTCCAGTCAAAGTCGGACACAACAGGCGGCTGCGCTTCGCATCTGAAAAAAACTTCAAGCAATCTGTTTGGTTCCACGTCATACGGCCAACCCATCACCGTCTCCTTGACGTCCGGAGGGGACGACCTGGGAGGAAAGGCAACACCAATGATGGACTTCTCGATGAACACCGCTCCACTGACCGTGACCCAAGCGGTCACCCTGGAGCTGATCGACCCGACCGGGGCCGTGACCCCGATCGACGCCGAGCTGCACTACGACCCTCGCGACCCCTACGCCGTGACCACGGTGTTCATGACGGGTGCCAGCGCCGTGCGCTGGACCTTCGGCCGCGAGCTGCTGACCGACGGTCTCTACGAGCCGGCCGGTGACGGCGACGTGCACGTGTGGCCCTGCCTCGACTCCGACGGCCACGCGGTCGTCATCATCGAGCTGTGCTCGCCCGACGGCGAGGCGCTCGTGCAGGCCAAGACCGGTGACCTGAGCACCTTCGTCGAGCGGATGAGCCGGGCCGTCGAGCCGGGCGCCGAGTCCCAGCACCTCGACGTCGACGCGACGATCGCCGCGATCTTCGCCGCCGAGGCCGCCTGACAGCGGCGTAGCCGCAGGCCTCACGGGCCGTCGCACGGCTAGGGTTGGCTGGGAGGACCAACCTGTCCGTCGACACACACCCCCGCGGGAGCCACGGTTGCTGTTCAGCCACGACACCGAGCGCTCGCTCGCCTGCGTCGTCGACCTCGTGAACTCGTCGGCCTCACGCACGCCGGCCGGCAGCGACGAGGAGCAGCTCCCCGACCTGGGGTCGCTCGCCGCCTTCGTCCTCCGGCACGACGTCAGTGAGGTCGGCGAGATCACGGCGCAGGACCTACGGGGTGTGCACGCCCTCCGCGACGCGGTCGCGGCCGTCTTCGACGCGACCGACGAGCGGTCCGCGGCGGAGGCGGTCAACAGCCTCGTGTCCCGCGCCGCGGTGACGCCACGGCTGACCGACCACGACGGCTACGACTGGCACGTGCACTACTTCGCGCCGGGCGCCTCCCTCGCCGAGCACCTCACCGTCGACTGCGGGATGGCCCTCGCCCACGTCGTCGCCTCCGGCGAGCGGGAGCGGCTGCGCCGGTGCGAGGCCCCCGACTGCGACCAGGTGCTCGTCGACCTGTCCCGCAACCGCTCCCGCCGCTACTGCGACGCCCGCACCTGCGGCAACCGGCTGCACGTCGCGGCCTACCGCGAGCGCCAGCGCGCCGCCTCCTCGTAACGCCGACCCGTCAGCTGGAAGGCAGGGTCGGCGGCGTGTCGCGCAGGAAGTGACGGGTCACGGGTCGATGTTCTCGGCCTCGCGGGCCTGCCACACCTTCCGGCAGTCCTCGGTCACCGGCCCGACGGGGAGCTCGCGCCCGTCGCAGCGGGTGACGGCCTGCACGTCCCGGGTCGTGGACACGAGGAACACCTCCTCGGCCTCGGCGAGCACCTCCAACGGCTCGTCGACCTCGCGGCCGCCGTACCACTCCAGCAGCAGGGCCCGGCTGATCCCGGCCAGGCAGCCCGCGGCCAGGGTCGGGGTGCGCAGCTCGCCGTCGACGACGTAGAAGACGTTCGACCCGGTCCCCTCGCACAGGTGGCCGGCCAGGTTCGCGAACAGCGCCTCGCTCGCCCCGCGCTCGTGGGCGTAGGCCAGCGCGACCACGTTCTCGGCGTACGACGTGGTCTTCAGCCCCGCCAGCGCCCCCCGCTCGTTGCGCGGCCACGGCACGGTGACGACCGTGGTCGTGGAGGGTGCCGGCGTCAGCGTGTCCGCGACCACGACGAGGGTCGGCGGGTTGTCCCCGCGTCCCGAGCCGAGCGGTGCGACGCCGCCGGTGTAGGTGACCCGGAGCCGGCCCAGCGGCAGGTGCTCCGCGGCCAGCACGTCCGCCACGCCACGGCGTACGAGCGCGTCGTCGAGCGGCGGCAGCCCCAGCCCGGCCGCCGACCGGGCCAGCCGGGCGAGGTGCCGGGTGAGCGCGAAGGGCCGTCCGTCGACGACCTTGACGGCCTCGAACACCCCGTCGCCGACGGTCATGCCGTGGTCCGAGACGGTGACCGCCGGACCGTGCGGATCCTCGAGAAGACTGCCGTTCAGCCAGGCGTGCATGTCCCGAGACTAGGCGTCCGGAGGGCGTGAACACGCGTGCCGGGACCCGAATTTGTCATCTGCGCGATGTCATATAAAGTTCTCACGCACGTCCGGTTCGAGGGTTCTCGAGCCGGGTGTCAAGCGGACGTAGCTCAGTTGGTAGAGCGCAACCTTGCCAAGGTTGAGGTCGCGAGTTCGAGCCTCGTCGTCCGCTCGGAGAAGATGGTCGCAGCCTCCGTGGTGGAGTGGCCGAGAGGCGAGGCAACGGACTGCAAATCCGTCTACACGGGTTCAAATCCCGTCTCCACCTCGATGACCCGGACTCCCCCGCTGCGGGGATGCCGAGTCGTTTCGGGCGATTGGCGCAGTGGTAGCGCGCTTCCTTGACACGGAAGAGGTCACTGGTTCAAACCCAGTATCGCCCACCAGCAG
>DASTGV010000085.1:0-13262 GCA_035718765.1 Nocardioidaceae bacterium | reverse complement strand
GTACGCCGAGCGGGGCAGCGTCGCGAACGGGGCGGAGCGGCGGACCACGGTGAACAGGGTGTCGACGTCCCACTCGTCGACGGCGGTGGCCGCGACGACCTGCTGGGCGAGCACGTCGAGGGGGTTGGTCGGGACGTGCAGCGCCTCGATGGCACCCGAGCGCATCCGCTCGACGGCGACCGCGGTCTGCACGAGGTCGCCGCGGTGCTTGGGCAGCAGCACCCCGCGGGACACCTCGCCGACCTGGTGGCCGGCGCGACCGACCCGCTGCAGCGCCGAGGCCACCGACGGCGGCGACTCGATCTGGACGACCAGGTCCACCGCGCCCATGTCGATGCCGAGCTCGAGGCTGGAGGTGGCGACCACGCAGGGCAGCCGGCCGCGCTTGAGGTCGTCCTCGATCAGCGCCCGCTGCTCCTTGGAGACCGATCCGTGGTGGGCGCGGGCGATCACGGTCGGAGCCCCCTCGGCCTGCCCGCTGGCCCCCATCAGGGCCGCCGGTGCCCGGGCCCCCGCCGGCACCGCGGCGCGGGCCTCGGCCCGGTCGGTGGCGATCTCGTTGAACCGCGCGGTCAGCCGCTCGGCGAGCCGCCGGGAGTTCGCGAAGACGATCGTCGAGCGGTGCTGCTCGACGAGGTCGACCACCCGCTCCTCGACGTGCGGCCAGATCGACCCGCGCCGCTCGGTGCTGCCGGCCGCCGAGCCCTCCGGCACCTCGTCGACGGCGGCGGCCAGGGCGAGCTCGGTCATGTCCTCGACCGGGACGACGACCTTGAGGTCCCACTGCTTGGTCGAGCCGGGCGCGACCACCTCGACCGGCCGGGAGCCGCCGAGGAACCGGGCCACCTCCTCGACCGGGCGCACGGTCGCGGACAGCCCGATCCGCTGCGCCGGCTGCTCCAGGAGCTCGTCGAGCCGCTCCAGGGACAGCGCGAGGTGCGCGCCGCGCTTGGTGCCGGCGACGGCGTGCACCTCGTCGACGATCACCGTCTCGACGCCGCGCAGCGACTCGCGCGCCTGGGAGGTGAGCATCAGGAACAGCGACTCGGGCGTGGTGATCAGGATGTCCGGCGGGGTGGTGCCCAGCCGGCGACGGTCGGCGGCGCTGGTGTCGCCGGAGCGGAGGCCCACGGTGATGTCCGGGGCCGGCACCCCGAGCCGGTCCGAGGTGTGCCGGATGCCGGTCAGCGGGGCGCGCAGGTTGCGCTCGACGTCGACCGCGAGCGCCTTGAGCGGGGAGACGTAGAGGACCCGGCAGCGCTGCATCTTCTCCGGGCGGGGAGCGGTGGCGAGCCGGTCGACGGACCACAGGAACGCAGAGAGCGTCTTGCCGGAGCCGGTCGGCGCGACGACCAGCGCGTTGCGGCCGGCCGAGATCGCCTGCCAGGCCCCGACCTGCGCCGGGGTCGGCTCCGCGAAGGCCGCCTGGAACCAGGTGCGCGTGGGCTCGCTGAAGGACGCGAGGACGTCCGTCGTAGAAGGGTTCCCGGGCACCCCACCATCCTGCCCGACGGCACCGACAACCCCCGCCCGGCGGCCGCTCAGGCGTGCAGGCCGCCGTCGGAGTTCAGCAGCTGGCCGTTGACCCAGCCGCCGTCGGGTGAGAGCAGGAAGGACACCAGGGCGGCGGTGTCCCGCGGCGTGCCGCCCCGGCCCAGCGGCGTCTGCTCCAGGATCTGTGCGCGCAGCCCGTCGCTCATCCAGCCCGTGTCGACCGGGCCGGGGTTGACCACGTTGGCGGTCAGCCGCAGGTCCTGGAGCTCCCGGGCGGCCGCGAGGACGAGCCGGTCGAGCGCGCCCTTGGTCGCGCCGTACGGCAGGTTGTGCACGACGTGGTCGCTGGTCAGGGCCACGACCCGGCCCTGGCCGGTGCGCTCGGCGGGGAACCGCTCGGCGTACTCCTTGAGCAGCAGCCAGGACGCGCGCACGTTGACCGCGTAGTGCCGGTCGAAGCTCTCGACCGTCGTGTCCAGCAGCCCGGAGTCGACCGACTCGGCGTGGCACATCACCAGGGCGGTGACCGGGCCGAGCTCCGCGGCCACCGTGTCGAAGACCTGGGCGGGGGAGCGTACGTCGGTCAGGTCGGCCTCGACCGCGACGGTCCGGGCCCCTCGGTCCGCGAGACCGGCGGCGACGGTCGCGGGGTCGTCGGCGTGCCGGCCCCAGGGCATCCGGTCGTCGTAGGCGGTCCAGTGCGTGGTCGCCACGTCCCAGCCGTCCTCGGCCAGCCGCCAGGCGATGCCTGCGCCGATGCCGACCGTGCGCCCGACCCCGGTGACGAGGACGACGGGCCGCTGCGGGTGCTCGGTCTGGTCAGCGCTCATGCGCACCATCCTGGCGGCGCTGTCGAGCGGATAACCGGGTGAACATGTCGGTGGGCTTCCGTAGGGTCGTCGCCGTGCGTTCGACTCCTCTCTCGGGACCCCTTCCGCAGCCCGATGCGCCGCCCGACGACCGGGCGGCCTCGATGGTCCGCGCGCGCGGGCTGCGCAAGTCCTACGGCGACTTCGAGGCGGTCCGCGGGATCGACCTCGACGTCCGGCCGGGTGAGTCCTTCGGCTTCCTCGGCCCGAACGGTGCCGGCAAGTCCTCGACGATGCGGATGGTCGCCGCGGCGTCCGCGCCGACCGCCGGGGAGCTCACCATCCTCGGTCTCGACCCGACCACGGAGGGCTCGGCGATCCGCTCCCGGCTCGGGGTCTGCCCGCAGGAGGACACCCTCGACCTCGAGCTCAACGTCCGCGAGAACCTCGTCGTCTACGCGTCGTACTTCGGGATCCGCAAGGCGGAGGCCGGGCGCCGCGCCGACGAGCTCCTCGACTTCGTGCAGCTGACCGACAAGGCCAGGGCCAAGGTCGTCGACCTCTCCGGCGGCATGAAGCGCCGCCTCACGATCGCCCGGTCGCTGATCAACGACCCCGACCTGCTGCTCCTCGACGAGCCGACCACCGGGCTCGACCCGCAGGCCCGGCACCTGCTCTGGGACCGGCTGTTCCGGCTCAAGCAGCGCGGCGTCACGCTGGTGCTCACCACCCACTACATGGACGAGGCCGAGCAGCTGTGCGACCGGCTGGTGGTCATGGACGGTGGGGCGATCGTCGCGGAGGGCTCCCCGCTGGCGCTGATCCGCGAGCACTCCACCCGCGAGGTGGCCGAGCTGCGGTTCGGGGTGGGCCGGCACGACTCGCTCGCGGAGCGGGTGGCCGACCTCGCCGACCGGGTGGAGGTGCTGCCCGACCGGCTGCTGCTCTACACCCAGGACGGCGAGGAGACCCTGGCCCGGGTGCACGAGCGCGGGCTCGACCCGGTCGCGGTGCTGGTGCGCCGCTCCACCCTCGAGGACGTGTTCCTGCGCCTCACCGGCCGGACGCTGGTCGACTGATGGCGCTCACCTCCCCGCTCCCGCGCTGGGAGATGGTCGCCCGGCTGCGGCCCTACTGGACCGCGGTCTACCTGCGCACCTGGAAGGGCTCGGTGGTCACCTCCTTCGTGATGCCGCTGCTCTACGTGCTGGCGATGGGCGTGCTGCTCGGCGGCTTCGTCCGCGGCGGCACGGACCTGGAGGGAGCCCCCAGCTACCTCGCGTTCGTGGCGCCGGGGCTGGTGGCGGCGCAGGCGATGCAGACCGCCACCGGCGAGACCACCTGGCCGGTGATGGGCAACATCAAGTGGCACCGCTCCTACTACGCGCAGGTCGCCTCGCCGCTGGAGGTCGTCGACGTCGTCGCCGCGCACCTCGCGTTCGTGGTCTTCCGGGTCGCCAGCACGTCGGCGGTCTTCCTGCTGGTGATGGCGCCGTTCGGGGTGTTCACCTCGGCCGTGGGGGTGCTGCTGGCCTGGCCCGTGCTGGTGCTGGTCGGGCTGAGCTTCGCCGGCGTGTTCTTCGCCTACTCCGCGACGATCAGGAGCGAGTCCGGGTTCGCGGTGATCTACCGGCTGCTGGTGGTCCCGCTGTTCCTGTTCTCCGGCGCGTTCTTCCCGATCAGCAACCTCTCGCCGGCCCTCGAGTGGGTCGCCCGGTTCACGCCCCTGTGGCACGGCGTGGACCTGACCCGGATGCTCGTCCTCGGCCAGGTGCAGCCCGGGCCGGCCCTGGTCCACCTGGCCTACCTTCTGGTGCTCAGCGGCGTCGGCTGGTGGCTGGCCGCCTGGCGGCTGACCAAGCGGATGGAGGTCTGAGCTCTCGATGGCTCTCGTGACTGCTGCCGCCGCGCGCGCCGTGGCCGCGCCGCGCACCACCGGCTGGGAGATCGTCCGGCGCAACTTCACGGTCTACAGGTCGAGCTGGCTGGTGTTCCTGACCGGCTTCCTGGAGCCCGTGCTCTACCTGTTCTCCATCGGGGTCGGCGTCGGCCAGATGATCGACGGGTTCACCTTCAACGGCCGCTTCGTCTCCTACGCCGCGTTCGTCGCGCCGGCCATGCTGGCGGCCTCGGCGATGAACGGCGCGATCCTCGACTCCACGTTCGGCATCTTCTTCAAGCTGCGCTACGACAAGGTCTACGAAGGCGTGCTGGCCACGCCGATGCGCACCATCGACATCGCCCGCGGGGAGCTGGCCTGGTCGCTGATGCGGTCGGCCGTGTACGCCGCGGGGTTCGTGGTCGTGATGGCGGCGATGGGGCTCGTGTCGTCCTGGTGGGCGGTGCTGGCCTGGCCGGCGACCTGGCTGATCGGCTTCGCCTTCGCCGGGACGGGCATGGCGCTCACGACGTTCATGAAGTCCTGGCAGGACTTCGAGTACATCCAGCTGGGGATCGTGCCGATGTTCCTGTTCTCGGCGACGTTCTTCCCGGTCACCGCCTACCCCGGCGTGCTGCGCTGGGTGATCGAGGCGACGCCGCTCTACCGCGGGGTGACGCTGACCCGGGAGCTGACCACGGGCGCGCTCTCGGTCGACTCGCTGGTGTCGGTGGCCTACCTGCTCGTGCTCGGCCTGGTCGGCCTGAGGATCGCGTCCCGGCGTCTCGACAAGCTGCTGCTGGTCTGACCCCGCGTCGAGGCCGCGCCTGCCGCGGGAGGTCAGCCGAGCAGCTTCTGGTACCACTCCACGTCGACCCACTGGTCGAACTTGTAGCCCACCTCGCGCATGGTGCCGACGTGCTCGAAGCCGCACGCCTTGTGCAGCGCGACGCTGCCCGGGTTGGGGAGGGCGACGAGGGCCACCGCCGTGTGCACGCCGGAATCGGCCATCGTGTCCAGCAGGGCCGGGTAGAGCAGCCGGCCGATGCCGCGACCGCGCACCGACGGGTCGAGGTAGATGGAGGTCTCCCGGGTCAGGTCGTAGGCGGGGCGCGGCCGGTACGACCAGGAGTAGGTGTACCCGACCACGTCGCCGTCGGTGTCCACGGCCACCAGCAGGTGGTCGCCCTCGTGCTTGCCGGCGAGCCGCTGCTGCCAGTAGGCGAGGGTCGGCGGCTCCAGGTCGAAGGTCGCGGTGCTGTTGGCGATCTCGTGGTTGTAGATCGCGGCGATGTCGGCGAGGTCGTCCTCGATCGCGGGCCGGATGGTCACGTCAGCGGCAGGGCTGGCCATGACGTCATTCTGGCAGCCCCGACACGCCCGCCCGGTGCCGCGTCCGTGGAGCGTGACGCCCGCCATACTCGAGCCGTGACCGATGAGCCGACCACGTCCGCGGGGGACCCGACCATCGAGCCCGACACGAAGGACTGGACCTGGGTGCTGGAGCGCCCCTGTGCCGCGTGTGGCTTCGACTCCCGCGCCGTGCGACGCGAGGAGGTGAAGAACCGCTTCTACGCCAACGCCAGCGCGTGGCGCCGGGTGCTCGAGCGCCCGGACGCGGACCGCCGGCCCGACCCCGGCGTCTGGTCGCCGCTGGAGTACGCCTGCCACGTCCGGGACGTGCACCGCGTCTTCGGCGAGCGGCTCCGGATGATGCTGGCGGTCGACGACCCGCTGTTCGAGAACTGGGACCAGGTCGCCGCTGCGGTCGCGGGTGCGTACGCCGCCGAGGAGCCCGCCCGGGTCGCCGACGAGCTCGTCGACGCCGCGGCCGCCATCTCGCGGACGTACGGCTCGGTCGAGGGCGCGCAGTGGGACCGGCCCGGGCGGCGCAGCAACGGGTCGGTGTTCACCGTGGAGACCCTCGCCCGCTACCACCTGCACGACGTCGAGCACCACCTGCACGACGTGTCGTCGTGAGGGTGCGCTGACGTACGCTCGGCGCCATGCGGCACACGGAGTTCTGGGCGCGGATGGAGCAGGCCCTCGGACGGGGGTACGCCCGCAGCTGGGCCGACCAGCAGACGATCCCGGACCTCGGCGGCCGGACCGTCTCCGAGGCGCTCGCCGCCGGCGAGACCCCGAAGCACGTCTGGCGCGCGGTGTGGTCGCGGCTCGAGCTGCCGGTCTCCGAGCGCTGAGCCCCGGGAGGCCACCGGTGAGCTCCCGATGAGCGACACGGGCCGGCGGGTGGCCGGCTGGCTCGGCGGGGGAGCGTCCGGCTTCGCCCGCGGCCTGTACGGCGGGGTGCGCTGGCCCGACCACCGGGTCCGCGAGGTGCAGCGCCGCACCGTCCGCACCCTCGTGGTCTCGCAGGCCCTCGGCGGGCTCGGCATGAGCATCGGCATCGCGGTCGCGGCGCTGCTCGCGGAGGACGTCTCCGGCAGCGAGAAGCTCGCCGGGCTCGCGCAGACCATGCAGGTGCTCGGCACCGCGGTCGCGTCGTTCCTGCTGGCGCACCTGATGAGCCGCAGCGGCCGGCGCCGCGGGCTGTGCACCGGCTACCTGCTGGGTGCCGGCGGTGCCGTGCTCTGCGTGGTCGCCGGGGTGGTCCGGTCCTTCCCGCTGCTGCTGGTCGGCGCCACCCTGCTCGGCTCGGCGACGGCGGCGAACAACCAGTCCCGCTACGCCGCCACGGACCTCGCCCGCCCGGAGCACCGGGCCCGGGCCCTGTCGGTGGTCGTCTGGGCCACCACGGTGGGCGCGGTCGCCGGGCCGAACCTCACCGGCTCCGCCGGCCGGGCCGGGCGGGCGCTCGGCCTGCCGAGCCTCACCGGACCGTTCGTGTTCGGCGCCCTCGGCATGCTGGTCGCGGCCCTCGTCGTCGCGGTCCGGCTGCGGCCCGACCCGCTCCTGGCGGCCCGCGAGGCGGCGCTGTCGCGCGGCGTCAGCACGCGGGTGAGCCGGTCCTGGCCGCGGGTGGTCGACGCGGTCCGCACCTGCCCCGGTGTGGCCGCCGGTGTCGTCGCGCTGGCCCTCGCGCACGGCGTGATGATCGCGGTGATGGCGATGACCCCGCTGCACATGCACCACGGCGGCGCCGACCTGGAGGTGATCGGCGTCGTGATCAGCGTGCACATCCTGGGCATGTTCGCCTTCGCCCCCCTGGTGGGGATGGCCACCGACCGGTTCGGCCGGCCCGCGGTGCTGTCGGCCGGTGCCCTGGTGCTGTTCGCGGCGCTGCTGCTGGCCGGCACGGCACCCGCCGGGACGTCGTACCGCATCGGCGCGGGGCTGTTCCTGCTCGGGCTGGGCTGGTCGCTGTGCACCATCTCCGCCTCGACGCTGCTCTCGGAGTCCGCGCCGCTGGCCGCGCGCACCGACGTGCAGGGGGCCGCGGACCTGGTCATGGGGCTGACCGGGGCCGCGGCCGGTGCCATCGGGGGGCTGGTGCTCGGCAGCTTCGGGTACGGCCCGCTGACGCTGTTCGCCGGCGTCCTGGTGACCGGGGTCGCCACCGCCGCGGAGTTCGCGCGCCGGTCCACCCGCCGGGGCCTGCGCGACGAGGACGGCCTGGCGCTCTGAGCGGATCCTCGACCGGCCTCGGGCCTCCGGGCGCTCGCTACCGTGGACGCATGAGCACGACGACCCGGCGACAGGGCCGGTCACGGCCGCTGGTCGCCGCGCAGGTGATCGTCGGCTTCGTCGCGCTGCTCTACCTCGTGGAGCTCGTCGACACCCTCGACCGCAACCGCCTGGACGGCTACGGCATCCGCCCCCGCGAGGTCGACGGGCTCGACGGCATCGTGTTCGCGCCGCTGCTGCACCACGGCTGGGCGCACCTGGCGGCGAACACCGTGCCGCTGCTGGTGTTCGGCTTCCTGATCCTGCTGGCCGGCGTGGCCCGCTGGGTGGCGGTGACGGCGGTCGTCTGGGTCGTCGGGGGCGTCGGCACCTGGGTCACCGGGCAGCCGCACTCGCTGCACCTGGGCGCGTCCGTGCTGGCCTTCGGGTGGCTGGTGTACCTGCTGCTGCGCGGGATCTTCGCGCGCGACGCCGCCCAGGTGGCGCTCGGCGCGATCCTGCTGTTCCTGTACGGCGGGATCCTGTACGGCGTGCTGCCGGGCCAGCCGGGGATCTCCTGGCAGGGACACCTGTTCGGCGCGCTGGGCGGCGCGCTGGCGGCGTACCGGTTCGGCGCGACCGACCGGCTCAGCCGTCGCCGGCAGCCTCAGTGACGCCGAGCCGCTGCGCGACGATCCGGCTCATCGCCAGGGCCCGCTCCGGGTCGCCGCCCCAGTCCCGGTCGGACCGGCCGATCACCACGTGCATGAGGTAGGGCTGCCAGCGGACCACGAGCTCGGTGCGGCCGTGCCCGTCGACGGTCTCCTGGCAGGCGGGCGTGAACTTCTCCGGCGTCCCGGCGTACACCCAGCCCGCGCTGCACGACCGCTTCGGGAGCGTGTACGGCTTGGGGTGGTACTCCGCGGTGATCGTCACCGACCGCTCCGGGTGCCCGGGTACGACGGACCGGCACTCGACCCGCGCGTGCGCGGAGCGGAGCCGGTCGAGGGTGCCGTGGGCGGTGGTCTGCACGTCGAGGCCGAGCAGGCCGACGACCTTGCCGGCCGGCACCATGTGGCAGCCGGTCGGGGTGGCGGCCGGGCCACCGGAGTGGCCGGGTCCGCCGCTGCACGCGGCCGCCGCGGCGCCCAGCGCCACGAGGGCGGCGGCCGCGCGGATGGCACCAGACATGGCGGGAGTGTAGATCCGGGCGGGGTGGAAGACTGCCGACCATGCCAGCACCCCACGCGACCGTGGCCGTCATCGGCGGAAGCGGCTTCTACGAGTTCCTCACGGACGCCCGCGAGGTGGAGGTGTCCACGCCCTACGGCGACCCGTCCGCCGCGGTCGCGGTCGGCCAGGTGGCCGGCACGACGGTGGCGTTCCTGCCGCGGCACGGGAAGGGCCACGAGCTCCCGCCGCACCTGATCAACTACCGAGCGAACCTCTGGGCGCTGCGGTCGCTGGGCGTCCGGCAGGTCCTGGCGCCGTGCGCAGTCGGCGGGCTGCGCGACGAGGTGGCGCCCGGCGACCTCGTCGTGCCGGAGCAGCTCGTGGACCGCACGTCCGGCCGGGTGCAGTCCTACGTGGAGCGCGGTGCGGTGCACGTGCCGTTCGCCGACCCCTACTGCCCGGCGCTGTCGAAGGCGCTCGCGGCCGCCGAGGGGGTGCGCCACGGCGGCACGATGGTGGTCATCGAGGGGCCGCGGTTCAGCACCCGCGCCGAGTCACGGCACTACGCCGCACAGGGGTGGACGCTGATCAACATGACCGGCCACCCGGAGGCGGTGCTGGCCCGGGAGCTCCTGGTCTGCTACGCCCCGCTCGCGCTGGTCACCGACATGGACGCCGGGGTCGAGTCCGGCGCCGGTGTCGGCCAGGAGGAGGTGTTCGCGATGTTCGCGCGCAACATCGACCGGCTCAAGGACCTGCTCGCGGGCGTGATCGGCGCGCTGCCGGCGCCGGGGGAGAGCTGCGCCTGCGCGTCCTGGGCGGACGGCATCGACCTGTCCTACGAGCTGCCGTGAGGGTGCTGGTCACCGGCTCGGCGGGCTTCATCGGCGGAGCGGTGGCCGACCGGCTGGAGGCGCAGGGCGACGAGGTGGTGAGGGTCGACCTGCTGATCGCCCAGGCGCACGCGCCCGGGACGACCGCCGAGCGCACCCACCCGGTCGACGTACGCGACGCGGCGGCGCTGCGGCCGCTGCTGGACGGCGTGGACGTCGTGTGCCACCAGGCGGCGATGGTCGGGGCGGGCGTGACGGTCGCGGACCTGCCGGCGTACGCCTCCCACAACGACCTCGGCACCGCCGTCCTGCTCGCCGCGATGCACGAGGCGGGGGTGCACCGACTGGTGGCGGCCTCGTCGATGGTGGTCTACGGCGAGGGCCGCTACACCTGCGCCGAGCACGGCGACCAGGTCCCGCGACCGCGCAGCGTGCAGGCGCTGGAGGCGGGCGACTTCGAGAACCACTGCCGGGTGTGCGGGCGACCCCTCGACTGGGCGCTGGTCGACGAGGACGCCCGGCTCGACCCGCGCAGCAGCTACGCCGCCAGCAAGGTCGCCACCGAGCACTACGTCGGGGCCTGGGTCCGCCAGGCGCCCGGCGCGGCGGTCGCGCTCCGCTACCACAACGTCTACGGCCCGCGGATGCCGCGCGACACGCCCTACGCCGGCGTGGCCGCGCTGTTCCGGTCGGCGGTCGAGCAGGGCAGACCCCCGGAGGTGTTCGAGGACGGCGGGCAGATGCGCGACTTCGTGCACGTCGACGACGTCGCCCGCGCCAACGTGCTCGCCCTGCGGCAGGTGGTGGCGGCCGGGGACGAGTCCTTCGCGGCGTACAACGTCGCCTCGGGGGAGCCGGTCGCGGTCCGCCGGGTCGCCGAGCTGGTCGCGCGGGGGACCGGTCGCGACCTCGCCCCGCACGTCAGCGGGCGGTACCGGCTCGGGGACGTCCGGCACGTCGTCGCCTCACCCGAGAGGGCTCGCCGTGAGCTCGGGTTCACCGCCGCGGTGCGGCCCGACGAGGGGCTGCCGGCCTTCGCCACCGCGCCGCTGCGCTGACGGGGTCCGTTGCGGGTCCGCGGGTAGGCTCGAAGCACGATGGAGGAGAACAAGGCACGCCGCGTCGTCGACACCCTGCGCGAGCGCGGCACGGACGCCCAGCTGGCCAGGGTCGGGGTCTACCAGTTCGGGGTCAGCATCCCGCTCCCCGACGGGCGTGAGGTGACCTGGGACTCCGACGGCACGGCCGCGCTCGAGGCGCAGGTGATGCGCAACGGCGTGCTGGTCGGGTACGTCCCGGCGATCGAGGGCTCCGACGACTACACCGAGGAGCAGGTCGTCGACGCCATCTTGCGGACCGACTACGACAAGCCGATCGCGACCCGCCGGGCGACGGCACCGCCGCCCGCGGCGCCGCTGCCCCGCAAGGGTGGGCTCTTCCGCCGGTTCATGGACGGCTTCCGCTACCACTGAGCACCGGGCCGGGAGCCTCAGGTGTACAGGCAGAACGGGTGGCCGGCCGGGTCGAGCAGGACCCGCACCTCCTCCTGGGGCTGGTGGTCGGCCAGCTCGGCGCCCAGCTCGAGGGCGTGCGTCACGGCGGCGTCCAGGTCGACCACCTCGAAGTCGAGGTGCATCATCATCTGCTGCACACCTTCGTGGTCGGGCCAGACCGGACGCACATAGCTCGGTGACGTCTGGACGGCGAGGTAGGCGACCCCGTCCTCGGGACCCATGGTGCAGTGCTCCGGTGACTCCGTGGCGATCGTCCAGCCGAGCAGGTCCGAGTAGAAGTGCGCCAGCGCGGGCGCATCCGGTGCGTTCAGCACGACACCCCACCAGTCCGACCGCGACCGGCGGTCCGTCGAGGCGTCGAAGGTCTCACGTCCCCTCATCGCGCCCAAACTGCCACCCGAGAGGTGTCCCGGGCAAGACACCGGGACCTGCCGGACCGTCGCGGCCGCTGTCTAGCCCGGCCCGCCGGGTTTGACGGCGTATGTCGTCGACGGGGGGCGGCCTGGACCGAGACGCTGCGCGAGCGGAGACGGCGCGGCTAGCGTCATGGCGCCGCCTCACCCTCGGGAGCCACCATGCCGGAGTCGACGGACCTGCTGGTCATCGGTGCGGGGCCCTACGCCTACGCGGCCGCCGCCTTCGCTCGTGACCACGGCATCGACACCCACGTCCTCGGCCGTCCCATGGCCTTCTGGCGGGACCAGATGCCGACCGACATGTTCCTGCGGTCGGGGCCCGACTGGCACCTCGACGGCAGCGGCACGTACACGTTCCAGGCCTTCTTCGAGGACCGGGGGATGCGACCCGAGGACTTCGCTCCCGTCCCCATCGCCGTCTTCCTCGACTACACCGAGTGGTTCCGCGAACGTACGTCGCTCGAGGTCGACCAGCGGATGGTCGCCGACCTGACCAAGCCGGACGGCGTCTTCCGGGCCACCCTGGACGACGGCTCGACGGTCACCGCCGAGAAGGTGCTCGCCGTCCCGGGGATCCGCCACTTCGTCAACCTGCCCCGGTGGCACGCGGACGTACCGCCGCACCGGCGCTCGCACACCTCCGAGCTGGTGTCCTTCGACCGTCTCGCCGGTGCCCGCGTCGTGATCATCGGCGGGCGGCAGAGCGCCTACGAGTGGGCGGCACTGCTGTGCGACCACGGCGCCGAGCAGGTGCACGTGGTCCACCGGCATCCCACCCCCGAGTTCGCCAAGGTCAGCTGGGCGTTCGTGGACCCGTACGTCGACCAGACGCTGGCGCAGCGGGGATGGTGGCGCCGGCTCCCGAAGGAGGAGCAGCAGGCGATCGCCGGGGAGTTCTGGCGAGTCGGCCGGCTCACCCTGGAGCCCTGGCTCGTCCCGCGCCTCGTCCCGGACGTCGTGACCAGCCATCCCGACCGTGCGGTGGTCGACGTCGCCGCCGGGGAGCGGGACGTGACGCTGACGCTCTCGGACGGGACGGCGCTGGCCGCCGACCACGTGGTGTTCGCGTCCGGCTACCAGGCGGACCTCGCCCGGGTGCCCTACCTCGAAGGCGTCCTGGACCGCGTGGCGGTGACCGACGGCTTCCCCGACCTGACCGAGGGCTTCGAGACGTCGTTGCCGGGTCTGTTCGTGACCGGCTTCGCCTCCACGCGGGACTTCGGCCCCTTCTACGGCTTCACCAAGGGCTGTCCGTCCTCGGCGCGCATCGCGGTCACCGAGATGATGCGCTGAGGTCCTCGCACCTGCGAGCACCGGCTCAGGTGTTGCGGTCGCCTGACGAGCCAGACCGCGACCTTCCCTGGCACGCCAGCGGCCACCTAGCGGGCCATCACTGCTACCTCCCGGCCGGCGACCCGCTCGGGGAGAGCTCGGCGCCCGGCGGCAGGTCGGTGGAGAACGTCGAGGCATCCACCTCGGGCGAGAGGTTCACCGCCCGAGCCCGGAACGCGTCGTTCTTCAGCAGCACGCCGGTCTCCCGGTCGAGCCACAGCGTGCGCTCCCCGCCGGGTCGGCGCTTC
>DASTGV010000084.1:0-4229 GCA_035718765.1 Nocardioidaceae bacterium | reverse complement strand
GACAGTCGATCGCCCGGATCGACACCGGAGGCCCGGGCCGCCCCCTCGACGGCCTCACCCCGGACGCCGCCGCGGCCATCGCCGCGGCCGACGTCGTCCTGGTCTCCTGCTACGGCGGCGGCACGACGGCAGACCCAGGCGTCCGGCAGGTCCTCGCCGCCCGGGCCCGTCGGTGCCCGGTGGTCTGGGATCCGCACCCCCGTGGTGCGGACCCCGTCGCCGGGTGCGCCCTGGTGACGCCGAACCTCGACGAGGCGCGCACCCGGGCCGCCCTCCCACGGGCCGACGGTGACGTCCTGGCGTCGGCACTGCTGCAGCAGTGGCGCGTTCGCGCCGTCGCGGTGACCGCGGGTCACCGCGGTGCATGGCTCGCGACCTCGGCGAGCGAACCGTTCTTCGCCCCCGCGACGCCGGCCTCCGGTGACACCTGCGGCGCGGGTGACCGGTTCTCGGCCGCCGCGGCGGCGGCCGTCGCCCACGGCCGCACCACCAGCGAAGCCGTCGTTGATGCCGTGGCGCGCGCAGGCGAGTTCGTCGCCCGAGGGGCAGCGTCCGGCATCCGCCCGTCGCAGGCCGACCCGCGCCCGGAGCCTGCCCCAAAAGTGAGCCCAACCGGGAAGCCGCCCATCGTCGGTGACCTGCGCCGGGCCGGTGGCGTGCTCGTCGCCACCGGTGGGTGCTTCGACGTGCTCCACGCGGGCCACGTGGCGACCTTGGAGGCCGCCCGGTCACTTGGTGACGGGCTCGTCGTGCTGCTCAACTCCGACGACTCGGTGCGGCGCCTCAAGGGAGCCGGTCGCCCCCTGCACGCGCAGGAGGACCGCACCCGGGTGCTGCTCGGGTTGTCGTGCGTCGACGCCGTCGTGGTGTTCGACGAGGACGACCCGAGCGTCGCACTGCGACGCCTGCAACCCGACGTGTGGGCCAAGGGTGGCGACTACGAGGACACCGACCTGCCGGAGGCCGGTCTCGTCCGGTCCTGGGGTGGCCGGGTCGTGCTCCTCCCCTACCTGTCCGGGCGGTCGACGACCGCCGTCCTCAAGTCCATCCCCTCAGGAGAGAACCCGTGACCACCAGCTCTGCACCCTCCACCACCGGCCCCGGCACCGTCTTCGTCACCGGTGGCTCCAGCGGCCTGGGAGCCGCCGTCGTCGCCGCCGTCATAAAGGCAGGTGGCACACCGGCCGTCATCGACCTACGGGCCCCGGCCGACCCGGGTGTCGCCCACGTCGTCGCCGACCTGTCCGACTCGGTCGCAGCGGCGGCGGCCGTCGACAGCCTGGTCGAGCAGGTCGGCCCGCCGGACGCCGTCGTCACCGCTGCGGGCACCGACGCCTGCGGCCCGCTGTCCCAGGTGCCGACGGAGGACTGGGAACGCGTGGTGCGGGTCAACCTCTTCGGCACCGCGGCCGTCGTCCGCGCCGCGCTGCCGCACCTCGAGGAGCGCCATGGGCGCGTGGTGACCGTCGCTTCGACGCTCGGTCTCAAGGCGGTCGGGGACGCCACCGCCTATTGCGCGTCGAAGTTCGGCGTCGTGGGGTTCACCCGGGCGCTCGCGACCGAGCTGGCCGGGCGGGTCGGGGTCACTCTGCTCGTGCCCGGGGGCATGCGAACCCGGTTCTTCGACGGCCGCACCGAGCAGTACCGGCCCGGCCCGGATGCCCCGCTCAACGATCCCGAGGACGTCGCGGCGAGCGTCTTGATGGCCCTGCAGCAGCCCGCCGGCTGCGAGGTGCGCGAGCTCGTCGTCGCCTCCTCGACCGAGCCGTCCTGGCCGTGACCGACGTGCTGGTCCTGCGGGCTCTCGGGCTCGGGGACCTGCTCACGTCGGTGGCGGCCCTCCGGGGACTGCGCAGGGCGTGGCCCGGTGCCCGCGTGGTGCTGGCCGCGCCAGCCGCCCTGGGCGGCTGGTTGGTGACAACGGGGGTTGTCGACGATGCCGTCGCAGTGCGCGGGCTCCACGACGGCGCCGTGCTGGCCTCGAGGACGGGCGCACCGGACGTCGTGGTGAACCTCCACGGGCGGGGGCCGCAGAGCCACCACCTGCTCGCCGGGCTGCGGGCTCAGCGCCTCGTCGGGTTCGCCTGTCCCGAGGGCGGGTTCGACGAGGGCCCGCAGTGGCATGACGACGAACACGAGGTCGACAGATGGATCCGGCTGGCCCTCTGGGCCGGAGGCACGGCTGATGCCGACGACCTGCGGCTCCCCTCGCAGGACGAGCGTTCGACCCACGTGGTGGTGCACCCGGGGGCCGCCTCGGCGTCGCGCCGGTGGCCGGCCGGGCGCTGGGCGGCGGTGGCGGCCGTCCTCGCCGCGGACGGGCACCCCGTGGTGGTCACGGGCACCCGCGCTGAGGCCGCGCTCTGTGCGGAGGTGGCTGCCGCCGCACCGAGCATCGAGGACGCCTGCGGGCGCCACGACCTACCGGGCCTGGGCCACCTCGTCGGCACGGCGGCCCTCGTGCTCAGTGGTGACACCGGGGTCGCGCACGTGGCGACGGCTTACGGCACACCTTCGGTGACCATCTTCGGCCCGGTGTCACCGGCCCTGTGGGGCGCCCGGATCGACCCGCACCTGCACGTGGCGCTCTGGCCGGCGAGCGCCAAGGGTGCGCGTCCCGGCGACCCGCACGGGTCGGCACCCGACGAGCGGCTGCTCGCGACCGGCGTAGCCGAGGTCGTGGAGGCCGCCACGGCGCTGCTGGAGCCTTTGCGGGCCCACGAAGGCGCCAGGCCCGATACGCAGTAGGCGCTTCGTGCGGACCGACGCGGTGCGTGCGGCTTCGGAGGACAGGGAAAGGCGTCACGCCCCGGCCACGGCATCCATCCCGTTGTCCCCCCAGGCGTCGAGGGGCACCTGACGGAACCACTCCACCGTGCGGGCCAGGCCTACGGACCACGGCACCCTTGGACGCCAGCCTAGAAGCTGCTCGGCCCGCGTCGTGTCGGGCCGCCGCACCCTCGGGTCGTCGACGGGCAGGTCGATGTGCTCGATGGGTGAGCCGGACCCGGTGGCACGCAGCACGTCCTCGGCGATCCTGAGCACGGTGAGCTCCTCGGGGTTGCCGAGGTTCACCGGGCCGGGGTGGAGGGTCGCCGCGAAGGCGAGGATGCCGCGCACCAGGTCATCGACGAAGCACACCGAGCGGGTCTGCGAACCGTCTCCGGCGACGGTCAGCGGCTCGCCGAGCAGGGCCTGGCGTACGAAGGTGGGGATCGCCCGGCCGTCGCGTGGACGCATCCGTGGCCCGTAGGTGTTGAAGATCCGCACGATGCCCGTGTCGACCCCCTCGTTCTCCCGGTAGGCCGTGGTGAGGGCCTCCCCGAACCGCTTGCCCTCGTCGTAGACACCGCGCGGGCCGATCGGGTTGACATGGCCCCAGTACGTCTCGGCCTGTGGGTGCACCTGGGGGTCGCCGTACACCTCCGACGTGGAGGCGAGCACGAAGCGAGCTCCCTTCTCCTTGGCCAGACCCAGCGCGTGCCAGGTCCCGACCGAGCCCACCTTCAGGGTCTCCACCGGCATCCGCAGGTAATCGAGCGGCGACGCCGGTGACGCGAAGTGCAGCACCAGGTCGACGCGGCCCGTCACGTGCACGAAGTCGGTGACGTCGCAGCGCACCAGCCGGAAGCCTGGCATGTGCATGAGGTGCGCGACGTTTCCCGGCGACCCGGTGACGAAGTTGTCGAGTGCCAGCACCTCCGCACCGTGCTCGACCAGGGCGGTGCACAGGTGGCTCCCGAGGAAGCCGGCGCCCCCGGTGACCACCACGCGCCGCGCTGCTCGCTCGGCTCCTGCGTGACGGGATCGTACGGTCACCTGGTCCATGACGGGTCCTCTCACTCGGGCGTGCCCCTCCCGTACCCGCCCGGCCGGGTGGGAACCGCCTCATCCAGAAGGCGTAGTCGGCCGGAGCCAGGGCTACGTGACTCGCGCAAGCGCCGACACCAACGAGAGAGGCGAGCCAATGCCAGCAGACCCGACTGCCGCCCGACCTCCACCGCGTCTACCCGAAGTGCGGACCGCCGTGTAGAAGGCCGCCCCGGCCGTCGGCGTCGTCTTCCTCGTCGGTGGCTTGCTCGGGTTCGTGCCCGCATCAGCACCAACTCCGACAGCCTCGGCGGCGCCGGTCACCAGTCCGAAGCGATGCCCTTGGGCCTCTTCCAGGTCGAGAACTGCACTACATCGTTCACCTGATCTTCGAGTCACCAGCATCCTGCTCACGCGCC
>DASTGV010000083.1:0-6177 GCA_035718765.1 Nocardioidaceae bacterium | reverse complement strand
GTTCCACGCGGAGGTGGACGGCAAGCGGGTCGACACCGCCACCTTCCAGTGCCGGATCCTGGGCCCGGGCGGCAAGGTCGGGAAGTGGGAGGGCTGCCCCGGTGGCGTCGTCGGCCAGGCGACGTACCCCGACCTCGTGGCCGGCAGCTTCACCTGGCAGGCCCGGGCGACCGTCGGTGCCCTGACCGGGGACCCGACGGCGGAGTTCACCTGGCAGGTGCTCAACTGCACCACCACGATGACGCTCTGCAGGATCTTCGCCCCCGACCACTACAACCCGCCGGCCGGAGCGAGCTTCAACAACCCTCTCGGGGACAGCCCGGCCCAGCGCCGCAACCTCACCCACGTCATCCGGACCATCAACTCGATGCCCGGCTACGCGGTGCACAGCGCGGCGGTCTGCGACCCGCACAACGTGCCGTCGACCATCCGGATCTCGCTCTACTCGCTGACCGACATGCCGGTCGCGCGGGCGCTGCGGGCGGCCAGCCGGCGCTGCGTCAGCGTGCAGATCCTGATGAACAACCACCTGGGCCCGAAGACCACGCCGTCGATCAAGTACCTCCAGTACTACCTGGGTGGCGCGGTCACCGACGCCAACGGCGTGCGCCGCAGCTTCGCGCACCGGTGCAGCTTCGGCTGCCGCGGCGGCGGGGTGCTGCATTCGAAGTTCTACTTGTTCCACTCCGCGATCACCGCGCCCGGCGGCGCACTGATCGGCCGCACCGTGATGGTCGGCTCGTCGAACATGACCGCGAACGCGTCGAAGGTGCAGTGGAACGACCTGTACACCGTGCGCGGCGACACCGGTCTCTACAACCACTTCCTGTGGATGTTCGCGCGGATGGAGCGCGACCGCGACGAGCGCCGCACCTTCCAGTTCAACGACGGCATCTACCAGACCACGTTCACGCCGCTGACCCCGAACAGCGCGGACCCCACGATGGCCGCGCTGAACTCGATCCACTGCACCGGCGCGACCGGCGGCACCGGGTACGCCGGCCGCACGGTCGTGAACATCAACATGCACGCCTGGTTCGGGGTGCGCGGCTACGCGTTCGCCCAGCGGGTGCGGGACATGTACGACCACGGCTGCTACGTGAAGGTGCTCTACAGCTTCATGAGCTGGAGCGTCTACAAGAAGCTGACCTACGGCACCGGCTACCGGATGTCCGTGCGGCGCACGATCTTCTCCCGCAACGGTGGCATCCACGCCACGCTCTACAGCCACTTCAAGATGCTGGCGGTCTCGGGCGTCGTCGGCACCAACCACGCGGCGTCGGTCGTCTGGACCGGCTCGAACAACTTCACCAACGACGGCGTGAAGTTCGACGAGGTGACGATGCGGATCGCGTCGCGGGCGGCCTGGGCGCAGTACGTCCGCCAGTTCGCGTTCATCACCCGGACCCGCACGGCGAGCACCTACGCGTCGTTCGCGGAGCCGATCGGCGGGGGCCGGGCGATCGAGGCGCCCGTCTGACCCGACGGGCCCCGGTGGCCTAGCCGCCGGCGCTCGAGGCGCCGGCGACAGTGGTGCTGCCGTAGCCGCGGCGGGAGACCTTGAACAGGTAGTAGACGAGGGCGAGGTTCGCCACCACCGCGAGCACCGCCAGCGGGGCGGCCAGCGCGGTCATCCCGCCGCCGTACACGAGGACCGGGCCGGCGGCCACGACCACGAACGCCCAGCGCAGCAGCCCGAACCGGGCCGCCTCCCGGTGTCCGGTCCCGTCGCCGGCCCGGTCGGCGACCTGGGCCAGGCCGGTGCACAGCACGATGCAGAACAGGCTCTGCGGGAGGCTCGCGGCCCACTGCCCGCTGGGCGCGACCCGGTCCGCGACGGCGGGCAGCCAGAGCGGGACCGCCACGAGCCCCGCGGTCACCGCCAGCGCGACGGCCCAGCCGCCCAGCGGGAGACCGGTGCGCAGCGGCAGCAGTCCCGCGACGACGAGCGCCCAGCCGACCGGGTCGGGCAGGGCGTCGTACCCCGCGAAGCGGGCGCTGACGACCACGACCACCAACCCCATCGCGACCTTCTGCAGCGGCGTCACCCGGCGAGCGTAGTGCGAGGCCGGGAGAGCCCGAACTGGTTGGTGCGTCCAGATGTCGGTTACCCGACAGCGGTTACCCGTGTCTTCTCTGCGATGATCCTGCGGGCAGGTGTTTCCATCGACCGTGCTGCTCATTTTCGGGGTGTCCGGGGGCCGATTCCCCAGGACTCGACAGGGGGTCTCCTTCATGCGTGCTGTGTCCAGGTTCGTCGTCGCCATGGCGGTCGCCGCGGCGGCCGTCCTCCTGGTGCCGGCGTCCGTCGGGACGTCGACGGCGAGCGCGGCGGTGCGCGGCACCGCGCTGCCGAGCCAGGACGTGGTGCCGATCCCGGGCCAGCCGTCGACCTACAAGCGCTACGCGCCCGCGCACTACACGCCGCCGAACGGCCCGCGGTTCAACAACCCCTACGGGTCGAAGAGCGAGCGCCGCGCCCTGCTGACGCACGTCGTCAAGACGATCAACAGCGTGCCCGGCTACCGGCTGCCGGCCGGCATCGACCCGGCCACCGGCAAGCGGGTGGCCTGCCCGACCAACCCGGCCGAGTTCCCGAACACCATCAAGATCGCGCTCTACTCGATCGCCGACCAGAGCTTCGTCGACGCGCTGATCGCCGCCCACAAGCGCTGCGTCTCGGTGAAGCTGCTGATGAACAGCCACCTCAACGTGGACAACTCGCCCTCGTGGCGGCGGTTGATCAACGGCCTGGGCGCCAAGACCCGCAGCTACGCCAACCAGCGCAGCTTCGCCTACCGCTGCAGCAACGGCTGCATCGGCAGCACGGTCCTGCACTCGAAGTTCTACCTGTTCAGCCGGGCCGGCGGTGCTCGCGACGTGATGATGACCGGCTCGTCGAACATGACCAGCAACGCGGTCGGCGTGCAGTGGAACGACCTGTTCACCGTCGACAACAGCCAGAGCCTCTACGACACCTACACGAACATGTGGAACCGGATGGTCCCCGACCGGCGGGGCAACGGCCCGTTCGTGTTCCAGTCCGGGCCCTACACCTCGACCTTCTACCCGATGCGGCAGGCCACCCGCCGCAACGACAAGACGCTCGACGCGCTGCGGACGATCCACTGCAGCGGCGCGACCGGCGGTGCCGGCTACAAGGGCCACACCGTCGTCTACATCGCGATGCACGCCTGGCACGGCAAGCGCGGCCTCTACCTCGCGCAGCGGGTGCGGGACATGTACGACGCGGGCTGCTACGTGCGGATCCTCTACTCGTTCATGGGCCACGGCACCTACTCGCTGCTGACCCGGCACACCGGCAGCCGGATGATCGCCCGGCGGGTGCTGTTCCCCGGCCCGAACGGACTGGTCGCGGCGAAGTACTCCCACATGAAGGTGTTCGCGGCCTCCGGCCGGGTCGGCTCCGACCCGAGCGCCCACGTCACCTGGACCGGCTCGAACAACTGGGCCGACCGCAGCATCAAGGCCGACGAGGTGACCCTGCGGATCCCGTCGAAGTCGGTCTACAACGCCTACGTCGACCACTGGAACTTCATGCGGGCCCGCCGCTCGTCCAGCACCTGGGCCATCTACGAGGAGCCGAGCGGCGGCGGCCGGGTGCCCGACTGACCCGACCCGGCACGACCCGACACGTGGACCGGCCCGCACGACGACGTCGTCGTGCGGGGCCGTCGGCGCTCCCGGCTCAGGTGCCGGTGACCATCCAGGCGCCGCCCCGCGCCCGGTGCAGCAGCACCACCGCGCGGCTGCCGACGAACGCGGCGCCGAACGCCGCCCACAGCCACAGCAGGCCAGCCCGGGGACCGCTGCCGACGTGCACGGCGGCGAGGGCGAGCGGCGCGAACACCGCGAGCACGAGGAGGCCGCCCCAGGCCAGGTAGCGGCCGTCGCCGGCCCCGATCAGCACCCCGTCGAGCACGAACACGACCCCGGCGACCGGCTGGAACACCGCGGCCAGCACCAGCACCGGCACCAGCAGGTCACGGACGGCGCCGTCCTCGGTGAACAGCACCCCGAGCACCGGCGAGACGGCCGCCAGGCCGAGCCCGGTGACCACGCCGGACCACCAGCCCCACTGCACCATCCGCCGGGTCACCGCGCGGGTGCCGTCGACGTCGCCGGCACCGAGCGCGCGGCCGGTCAGCGCCTGTGCGGCGATCGCGATCGCGTCGAGGGCGAAGGCCAGGAACGTCCAGATCGTCATCGCGAGCTGGTGCGTGGCCACCGCCGTGGAGCCGAGGGTGGCCGCGGCGTACGTCGTGACCAGCAGCGAGGCCCGCAGGGTGAGCGTGCGCACCACCAGGGCGACACCGGCGTGCGCGGCCCGGCGCACGCCGGAGCGGTCCGGCCGCAGCGACGCGCCGGCCCGCCGGGCCGTGCGGACCACGACCGCGACCAGGGCGGCGGCGGAGCCGAGCTGGGCCAGGTCCGTGCCGACCGCGGAGCCGGCGATGCCGAGGCCGAGGCCGTAGACCAGCCCGACGTTGAGGGCGACGTTCGCCAGGTTGCCGGCGACCGCGACGACGAGCGGGGTGCGGGTGTCCTGGAGGCCGCGGAGCACTCCGGTGGCGGCGAGCATGACGAGCAGCGGGGTGACGCCCACGAACGCCAGCCGCAGGTACGTCGCGGCGTACCCGGCGACGTCGGGCGCGGGACCGAACAGGTCGACCAGCCACCCCGCCAGCGGCACCCCGGCCGCGGTGGTGAGCACCCCGATCAGGACCGCCAGCCACATCCCGTCGACGCCCTGGGTGAGCGCGCCGCGGGCGTCGCCGGCGCCGACCCGGCGGGCCACCGAGGCGGTGGTGCCGTAGGCCAGGAAGATGCACAGCCCCACCGCGGTCTGCACGACGGCGCCGGCGATGCCGAGGGCGGCCAGCTGCGGGGTGCCGAGGTGGCCGACGATGGCGGCGTCCGCGAGCAGGAACAGCGGCTCGGCGACCAGGGCCAGGAAGGCCGGGACCGCGAGCCGGAGGATCTCGCGGTCCTGGGCGCGACGGCGTGCCCGACGGCGTACTCTGCGGTCGTCCCGGAGCCGGGCAGGTGCGCTCACCTGCGGAAGTCTACCCAAGCGTAAGAGCCATGGTCGCCTAGTGCTCATGACGGGACTAGCCCGCAATGGCTGTGTGTAACTACCCCGAACCTGTTGAAGATCGTCGGAGCCGCCGCACTTTGTCGACATGGAGACAGGGGAACGCCCGGGGTGGTACGGGTGAACGGAATTGGTCGCCGGGAATCTCCGGTCCACACCTCGTGGACGCCGTTTACCCAGGTCAGAGAGGGGTTTCGGGCGATTTGCCCGGCGTCCTCCACAGCCGTGTGAACAGGCTGTGCACATGTCCGGGGCGGTACTCCACACGCAGCCCCCGGTTATACACAGGCACCTGTGGACGACGCGCTTCCGCCCGGCCCGCCGGACCCGTAGCGTCAGCCGTCGCAGCCGAGGTCGGACCGGGTCGTTCTCGGGTTCGTGTCGGTGGCTGCTGGCACTCTCGATCCCTCCCGCACAGAGAGACCTCCGCACCTGTGAGCACCGTCCCGTCCGGCAGCGCGTTCCCCGACGAGCCGCCCTACCCGCCGGACGAGTGGGCCGCCCTCGGCGACGCCGCGCAGCCGGGCCACGGCGGCGGTGGGGGGCGCGGGGACCGGACCCCGCCCCAGGACAACGACGCCGAGCAGAGCGTGCTCGGTTCGATGCTGCTGTCCAAGGACGCGATCGCCGACGTCATCGAGTCGGTCCGCGGCACGGACTTCTACCGGCCGGCGCACGAGACGATCTTCGACGCGATGGTCGACCTCTACGGCCGCGGCGAGCCGGTCGACCCGATCACCACGACGGCCGAGCTCCAGCGGCGCGGGGAGCTGGTCCGGGTCGGCGGCGCGCCGTACCTCCACACCCTGTCGGCGAGCGTGCCGATCGCGGCCAACGCCGGCTACTACGCCGAGATCGTCCGCGAGAAGGCGATCCTGCGCCGGCTGGTCGACGCGGGCACCCGGATCGCGCAGATGGGGTACGCCGGCGAGGGCCAGGTCGACGAGGTGGTCGACCGGGCGCAGGCCGAGGTCTACCAGGTCACCGACAAGCGCACGTCCGAGGACTACGCCCCGCTGAGCGCGATCATGGAGTCCGCGCTCGACGAGATCGAGGCGATC
>DASTGV010000082.1:0-2992 GCA_035718765.1 Nocardioidaceae bacterium | reverse complement strand
TCGCGGACGCCGTCGAGCAGCTTGCGGGCCGCCGACACGGTGCCGAGCGCGTCGGGCGCGCCGTCCTCGGCCGACAGGCACTCCCGGGCCTGTTCGGCGGCGGTGCGCAAGGTGTCCGCGAAGCCGAGCCGGGCCTCCTCTGCCGCCAGCGCCGTGTCCTCCCCCGGCTGGGGGTCGACCTGCTCGACCTCGCCGAGGCCGAACCGCAGCAGGTCCGCCTCCTGGGCCCGCTCGCGTGCGGAGGCGACCACCTCGGCGAGCTCGGTCTCGGTGGCGCGCAGCGACGCGTGGACGCCGGCGTACCGTTCGCGCAGCCGAAGCGTCTTGGGACCGGCAAAGCTGTCGAGGGCCTCGCGCTGCGCTGCCGGGCGCAGCAGCCGGTGCTGGTCGGACTGGCCGTGCACGGCCACCAGCGGGTCGGCGATCGAGGACAGCGCGGAGACCGGCACCGAGGCACCCCCGGCGAACGCGCGGGAGCGTCCCTCGGCGGAGATCTGCCGGGCCAGCACCAGCCGGTCGTCCTCGACCTCGCCGCCGACCGCGTCGACGGCGTCGGCCAGGGCGGCGTCCGCGCGGACCAGGCCTTCCACACGGGCGGACCGGGCGCCCGTGCGCACGGCTCCGGAGTCGGCCCGGCCACCGAGCAGCAGACCCAGCGCCGTGACCACCATGGTCTTGCCGGCGCCGGTCTCACCGGTGATCGCGGTGAACCCGGGACCGAGCTCGAGGACGGACTCGTCGATCACGCCCAGCGAGCTGATCCGCAGCTCCTCAAGCACCCGAGCCACCCCCGTTCTCCTCGCGACGGCGACGTTCGGCAGCGCCCCGCCACCCCGTGACCGGCAGGTCGAACTTCGCCACCAGCCGGTCGGTGAAGGGCGCCTCGTGCAGCCGCACCAGCCGGACCGGCGTGGCTCCGCGGCGCACCTCGATGCGGGCCCCCGGTGGCAGCTCCACCGTGCGGCGTCCGTCGCACCAGAGCACCCCGGAACCGTCGGTGCGCGCGATCACCTCCACGGCGAGCACCGAGGTGGGCGCCACCACCATCGGCCGGGCGAACAGTGCGTGGGCGCTGATCGGCACCATCAGCAGCGCCTCGACGCCGGGCCAGACGATCGGCCCGCCGGCGCTGAAGTTGTACGCGGTGGAGCCGGTGGGTGTCGCGCACACGACGCCGTCGCAGCCCCAGCGGGACAGCGGGCGACCGTCGACCTCGACGACCACCTCGAGCATCCGCTCCCGCGCGGCCTTCTCGACGCTCGCCTCGTTGAGCGCCCAGTTCGTCATGACCAGCTCCCGGCCGTCACCGGTGTCGTCGCGGTAGACCGACACGTCGAGCGTCATCCGCTCCTCGGCGACGTAGCGGCGGTGCACGATGGCCTCGATCGTGATGTCCACGTCGTCGACCTCGGCCTCGGCGAGGAACCCGACGTGGCCGAGGTTCACGCCCAGCAGCGGCGTGCCGCACTCGCGGGCCATCTCCGCGGCCCGCAGGATCGTGCCGTCTCCCCCGATGACCAGCACCAGCTCGCAGTCGCGGCCCGCGTCGGCGGTTGGCTTGACCACCTCCACGTAGTCGAGGTCCAGCCCGAGCTCGGGCGCCTCGTCCTCCAGCAGCCGCAGGGCGATGTGGTGGGCGTAGAGCGACCGGCAGAACTGACTGGCGATGACGCGCGCGTCGTCCCGGCCGGTGTGCGCGATGAGCAGCACGCGGCGGACGTCGGGGCTCTCGTCGCTGGTCACGGGTTCACCTTCTCAGAGGCGGCCCCCAGGTTCGCGGTGCGCCGTACCTCCGCCGCGATCTGCTCCTCCGTCACGGTCGCCGGTCCCTTGCGCAGCCACAGGAAGAACTCCACGTTGCCGGACGGGCCGGGCAGGGGGCTGGTCGTGACGGCCCGGGCCCCCCAGCCCCGGCGGGCCGCCTCGGTGGCGACGCCGACGACGGCCGACGTACGCAGGTCCAGGTCGCGCACCACGCCGCCCTTGCCGACCTTGTCCTTGCCCACCTCGAACTGCGGCTTCACCATCAGCGCCAGGTCGCCGTCGTCCTTGGTCACCCCGAGCAGCGCGTCGAGCACCAGCGACAGCGAGATGAAGGAGAGGTCGCCGACGACCACGTCCACCGGCCCCACGAGCTCCGGCGACAGGTCCCGGATGTTCGTCCGGTCGTGCACGGTGACCCGCTCGTCGCTCTGCAGCGACCAGGCGAGCTGGCCGTACCCCACGTCGACGGCGACCACCTCCGCGGCGCCGGCTCGCAGCAGCACGTCGGTGAAGCCGCCCGTCGAGGCCCCGGCGTCCAGGCAGCGGCGGCCCGCCACGCTCAGCCCGAGCGGGCCGAACACCTGCAGCGCGCCGGCCAGCTTGTGCCCGCCGCGGGACACGTAGTCGGGCCGGTCGGGGTCCTCGGCCACCACCAGGGCGACGTCGGTGGTGACCCCGGTCGCGGGCTTGGTCGCGACCACGCCGGCGACCTTGACCCGTCTGGCGGCGATCAGCTCGGCGGCATGCTCACGTGAGCGGGCCAGTCCGCGGCGGACCAGCTCGGCGTCCAGGCGCAGCCGGCGCGGCACGGGAAGGCGGGGCGGGGTCGGCTCCGGCTCAGGCGCCGGAGGAGTCGTTGCCGGCGTCGGCCAGAGCGTTGCGGAGCGTGTCGTGGGCGGCCTCGAAGACCGCGACGTGCTCGGCCACCGGACGCTCGTCGAGCCCGTCCAGCGAGCTCAGGACCCTGTCGACCTCGGGGTGTCCGGTCCCGTCGGGGCGCTGCGGAGGGACGCCTTCGACGGCTTCCTGCGCCGGGGCGACCTGGGCGTCGGGGGTCTGCTCGCTCACGGGCGTTCTCTCTCCTCGTCCTGGTCGTCCTGCTCTGCGTCCACGCTACCCGGGGGTCTCAGCCCGTCGACGGCGACAGGCTCACCGGTCGCGTCGAGGTGTCGCCAGGCGGCCGTCGCCACGGCCTGCCACCAGGCGTCGGCGTCCCCGTGCCCGGTGA
>DASTGV010000081.1:0-13020 GCA_035718765.1 Nocardioidaceae bacterium | reverse complement strand
GTGCGGTCGCGAGAGGGCGAGCGCCAGCAGGTCGTTCAGATCCTGGGGCGCTGAGGGGACCCGCGGCACCCCGGACACGTCGTGATCTTAGGCAGGGCAGCCGTCGAGAGTCGACGGCGCGAAACGGGAGGATGACAGATGACAGACGAGCAGCAGCCCCCGGACGAGGGGCCCGGGGCCACCCCGACCGAGCGGGCGCAGATCCGGCTGATCCTGGAGTCCGTCCCGGAGGCGGTCGCCTTCCCGGGCACCTCGGGCGTGGAGGTCGAGTACCTGTACCGCCGGAACAAGATCCTCGTCCGGGACGCGAACCTGGACAGCGTGAGGCGGGGTCTCGACGAGCGTGGGGTGCCGAACGCCGTCGATCGTGAGCTACCGCTGGCCGGCTCCACCCGGCTGACGTTGGAGCCGAAAGCGGACGATTCGGAGTGGTCCCTGGCCGCCGAGCTCCGCAGCATCGAGGCCGTCGAGGGTCCGGGGGCCGCCGGTCTCGACCACCTGTTCTACGTCTGTGGGCACTCGTGCGCGGCCATCGAGCCGGAGGAGGTCCCCGTCGACGCGGTCCCGGTCCCCCGACCGCAGGTCGGGCAGGATGCTGCGGAGCCGCGCAGCCGGCACGGACAAGAGGTGCGCGTCCTGGCGTTCGACACCGGACTCGTCGAGCGTGCCGCCGAGGACCACGCGTGGATGACCGGCGTCACCGGCGAGCCCGACACCCTCGTCCGGCAGGGCCGCATCCACCCGGACGGCGGCCACGGCACGTTCGCGGCGGGCTGCGTGCGGGTGACCGCGCCCGAAGCGAAGGTGCACGTGGTGAACGCCGCCCGCCTCCTCCCCACGGGGGACACGGACGAGCTCGGCGCGGTATTCGAGAGTGACCTGGCCGACCTGATCCGCAAGCACCTGATCGCCGAGGACGACCAGCCCCCGGTTCGGGTACCCGACATCCTGCTGCTCAACTTCGCCGGCACGACGCAGGGCGGCCGTCCGCCGGTGGCCCTGGCCGCTCTCTACGACAGCGTGATCCAACACCTCAAGGAGCTGCTCATCCTCTCCCCGGCCGGCAACGAGGGAGACGACCGGAAGAACTGGCCGGGGTCGTTCGCCTGGGTGGTCTCGGTGGGCGGGCTGGCCGCGAACTGGCGGGACCGGGCCTCCTGGAGCAACTTCGGGCACAACGTCGACGTGTACGCACCGGGAGACCGGCTGGTGAACGCCTTCGCCACGGGTGAGTACGAGTGCACCTGGGAGGGCCACGAGGGCGAACGCCGGGAGTTCAAGGGGATGGCGCGCTGGAGCGGGACGTCGTTCTCGACGCCGCTGGTCGCCGGCCTGGTCGCCTCGCGGATGTCGACCACGGGGCAGAGCAGCCGCCGCGCCTGGGGGTCGCTGCTCGACGTCGCCGAGGGCCAGGCCGTCCCCGGGGTGGGTCCGGTGCTCTACCCGGGTCAGGAGCTCGCCTGACGAGACGTCCGCGGGTCTCGCCGGCGGTGAGGCTTCCTCAGGTGGTGACGTGCTGCACGGTGGCGTACATGCCGTACACCGCGAAGGCGGACGCCGCCGCGGCCAGGGGAGTGCTGAGCAGCAGACGGCCGCCGTGCCGGGCCGCGAAGCGTGGGTAGACGACGAACACGACCAGCTGGCTCAGCCACAGGGCGATGAGCGACGGCTTCAGCAGGCTCGTGTAGACCGTCTCGGGGTCGAGGAGGGTGAGCGGGGCGGCCGCGACCAGGAGCACCGCGAGCAGGCGGACGAACGTCCGCGACGGACGGCCGGTGACCGCGTGGAGGAGCCGGCTCAGGGCGATCAGCTCCACCAGCATCACACCGGCCACGCTGGCCGCCACGCCGAGGCCGACCGTGACCGCGAACGGCTCCCCGACGAACACGCGCGCCACCGACATGCCCGGGATCGGCGCCCGGGTGAAGGCCGGGTTGGCGGCCAGCGGGGCGACGGTCGCGACCACCCCGCCGGCGACCAGCACGTAGCCGGTCACCAGCCCCCGGCGCACGGTACGGCGCGCGTGGGCGACCTCCCCGCCGAGGAACAGCGGCAGGCTGCCGCACACGTAGAGCAACGCCGTCTGGGCGCTCGCGGTCGCGATGGCCGCCGGCCCGGCCGCCGCGGTGAACGACGTGCCCGGCAGCGCCGCGGTCGGTCCGCTGTGGGTGAGCGTCACGGCCGCCAGTGCGGCGACGAGGACGAGCTGGCCGACCGCCAGCACCCCGGTCACCGCGAGGGTGACCGTGCGGCCGAGCACCACCGCCACGGCCAGCGCGAGCGGGAGGGCGACCAGGAGCAGCGGCTGGTACGGCCCGACTCCGGGGAGGACGTCGGGCAGGGTGTCGTAGACGATGGCCGCCGTCGTGGACAGCAGGTACAGCACGTAGCTGACCGTCCACAACCCGGCGTGCACCAGCGCGACCCGGTGGCCGGCCGCGGCTTCGACGAACGCGTAGAGGCCGCCCGAGCTCGCCACGTGGCGCGAGTAGCGCAACCAGACCAGCAGCGGTGCGACGAACAGGACCGCCGCACCGACGGTGACCAGGCCGGCGGACCCGCTGGCGTCCGCGACGATCGTGGGCGCGTACAGCGCCGCCAGCGCCAGCGGGCCGCCCAGCGAGACCACCGTGACCCCCAGGAACGCCCACGGGCCGATGGCGCTGCCCGGGTCGGCCCGTCCCGGGTGGAGCGGCCGGCCGCGCCGGCCGCCCCGCCCGGGACCGGCGGACCGGACCACCGGAGGGTGATGGCCGAGCGAGGTCACGACCAGCCGCCGCCCGCGCCTCCGCTGGAGCTCGAGGGCCCACCGGACGGTGACGAGCCGCTTGCGCCGCTCTGGCTGCTGGTCAGCGGCGCCCCGGACGGCGAGACCAGCCACCACTTGGCGCCGAAAGCGCTGGACCCCTGGCCGTTGGTGTCACCGGCGGCGCTGTCCCCAGTGAAGGTGTACAGCGGGTGGCCGCCGTACGTCACCTGCGTGGCGCCGTCCTTGCGCGTGATGGTGGCGAGCTTGCTCGCCTTGGCCGCACCGGAGGCGACCGGCTTGCCCTTGGTGGTCAAGGGTGGCCAGGCGGCCGCGCAGGCACCCGTGCAGCTCGACTGACCGCCGCGGTCGGCGGCGAACAGGTACAGCGTGCGGCCGGACCCGTTGGTCAGGTAGGTCCCCATGGAACCGCTGTGCGTCTCCACCTTCGCCACCGACCCGGCCGACCCGGGCGATGCGGTCGAGCCGGACGAGCCGGACGAGCCGTACCCCGAGGAACCGCCGCTGCCGCCCGAGGCGCAGGCCGCGAGCAGGAACACGGGTGCCGCGACGACGACCCCGAGCCGGACACCGGGTCCGGCGAGGGTCGGGAATGTGAACATCTCTCTCTTCTCTCCCCCGGCACCGGCGCCCCGTCAGCCCACCGGTGCCGAGTTCTCTCCACCGGGGATACGGGTGCACGGGTGCCCCGGTTCACCGAGGGGTGGACCGGTACTGGCCGCCGTCGACGGCGATCCGGGGGCTACCCGGGGCGCTAGTGGGCGCTGCCCGGCGCCCGGCGCTGCCGGGGGAGCCTGGCGAGGTAGCGCTCCACGTCCTCGCGCTCACGGCGACGCTCGGCGAGCATCATGGCCGCCGCGCGCGCGTTCCTGCGGGACGTGTCCTGGGACGAGCGGAGGGAGCGAGTGATCCACGTTTCCGGGAGGGAAAGCATCGAGGCGCCGGGCCCTTCGGTCGAGGGAGGGTCGTGTGCAAGTCACCGACGCTAGGCGAGTTCGGCCGCAGACGTGATCCCCACTTCGAACTAGTCATGGACCAGTTGAACCTCCAACAACAGACCGCTTGGTTTGGGCAAGCGCCGAGGGGGAACGGAAGCAGGTGGCCCTGGAAGGAGTCCTGCAATGACGCAGTCAGACACGTCAGCACGCGGGGACGAGACCAACGTCCTCGCCCACCTCGACGGGACCGCGATGAGCGGCCTCTACTGGTATCTCGCCCTCCTTGCCTGTATCGGGGGGTTCCTGTTCGGCTACGACACTGCCGTGATCGGTTCGGTCCTGAGCTTCATCCCGTACCACCTCTCCAACTTCTGGACCGGCTACCTCGTCGCAGGTGCCTCGCTTGGGGCCGCCGTCGGCGCGCTCGCCGCGGGACCACTGACCGACAGGTTCGGCCGCAAGTCGCTGCTGATGGCGGACGCCGGGATCTACGCCCTCGGCGCGCTCCTGTCGGCGTTCACGATCAGTGCCGCCATGCTCATCACGTCGCGCACCCTGATCGGCCTCGCCGTGGGTGCCGACTCGGCGATCGCCACGGCCTACATCGCGGAGTTCGCGCCGAAGGGCCGCCGCGGCCAGCTCAGCATCATCCAGCAGTGGATGATCACCGTCGGGATCCTCGCGTCCTACCTCATCGCGCTGCTGGTCTTCGCGGTAGCCCCCGGCGCCGCCAAGAACCTCGACTGGCGCATCATCCTCGGTCTCGGCGCGCTCCCCGCCCTCGTGGCCGTCGCGCTGCGGGCCCGGATGCCGGAGTCGCCCCGCTGGCTGATCCAGCAGGGCCGGTACGCCGACACGAGCGTCGCGCTCGGGAAGCTGGGCGTCGAGGTCTCCGAGGAGGAGGTACGCCGGACCGCGGACAAGATCGCGAAGGCGGAGGAGAAGCAGGCCAAGGAACGCAAGCGGCTCTGGACACCAGGCGTGAAGCGTGCGCTGGCCGTCGTGTCGGTGTTCTTCGTGTTCCAGCAGATCACCGGTATCAACGTGCCCTTCTACTACGGCCCCAAGCTGCTCGGTGACCTGTTCAAGAACCCGGGCGACACCGCGGTGCACGCCGCGATGGCCGGGCTCATCGCCGCGGCCATCCTCGGCGCGGTCAACGTGGTCGCGACGTACTTCGGCTTCCGCTGGATCGACAAGATCGGCCGCAAGCCGCTGGCACTGGCCGGCTACGTCGGGATGGCGGCCTTCATGCTGGTCGCCGCGGCCGGCGTCGCGTGGCTGACCGGGACCCCGAAGGTCGTCGTGGTCATGGTCGGCTTCTCGATCTTCATCGCGTCGTTCGCGATGGGCGTCGGTGGCACCGGCTGGCTGCTCCAGGGCGAGGTGTTCCCGACCGCCGTGCGCGGTCGTGCCGCCGCGACCGGTGCGGGCGTCAACTGGATCGCCAACTTCGCGCTGATCGAGGCGTTCCCCGCCATGCAGGCCGCGATCGGCCTGCCCTGGGTGATGGTCATCCTGTCCGCGCTGTCGCTGCTGGCGATCGGCTTCATCGCGAAGTTCCTGCCGGAGACCAAGGGTCTCTCGGTCGAGGAGGTCGTGGCCGTGTTCGACGAGCAGGCGGCGGAGAGCCACGTGCAGCACGGCTCACCGCGCACCGCCTGACCGGCAAGGTGGCCGGCCTGGGGCTCAGGCCCGCAGGCCGGCCATCCACTCCTCGACCGCGCCCGGCTCGCGCGGCAGCGACGCCGACAGGTTGACCGAGCCGTCCGCGGTGACGGCGATGTCGTCCTCGATGCGGATGCCGATGCCGCGCAGCTCCTCGGGGACCAGCAGGTCGTCCTCCTGGAAGTACAGGCCGGGCTCGACGGTGAGCACCATGCCCTCCTTGAGGGGGCCGTGCTTGTAGGTCTCGTCGGACGCGGCGGCGCAGTCGTGCACGTCGAGACCGAGCATGTGGCTGGTCGAGTGCAGCGTCCAGCGCGTGTAGACCTTGCTGTCGGGGGAGAGCGCCTCCTCCGCGGGCACCGGCAGCAGCCCGAGGTCGTCGAGTGCCGCGACGATGACCCGCATCGCGGCCTGGTGCGGCGCCTGGAAGTCGGCGCCCGGGCGCACCGCGTCGATGCCGGCCTGCTGCGCCTCGAGCACCACGCTGTAGAGGTCGCGCTGCAGTGGCGTGTACGTCCCGTCGACCGGCAGCGTCCGGGTCACGTCGGCCGTGTAGAGGTTGTTGCCCTCCACCCCCATGTCCAGCAGCACGAGCCGGCCGGGGGTGATCGGCCCGGAGTTCTCGGTCCAGTGCAGCGTGGTGGCGTGCGAGCCGCCGGCCACGATCGAGTCGTAGCCGAGGTCGTTGCCCATCGTCCGGGCCCGCCGGAAGAACGTGCCCTCGAGCCAGCGCTCGCCGTACTCCAGCACGTTGTCCCACTCCCGGACGCTGTCGGCGAACCCGAGCGTGGTGATGTCGCACGCCTCCTGCAGCTGCCCGAGCTCCCAGGCGTCCTTGACCAGCCGCATCTCCGAGAGCACCCGGGCGAAGTCGTGGTCGCGACCGCCGTCGGCGGGCACCGTCTTGTCCACGAACGCGTCGACGCCGCGCAGCACCCGGGTCTTGGCCGGGGCCTCGAGCCGCGCGTCGACCTCGCCGAGGTGGCGCACCTCGAGGCCGAGGGAGTCGGAGATCTCCCTCAGCGACGGGCGGCGGCCCACCCAGAGCTCGCCGTAGCGCCGGTCGCGGAAGAACTCGTCGGTCTGCCGCGAGGAGCGGGGCCGCGCGTAGAGCACCGACTCGCCGTCCTCGATCACCAGCACCGCGTCGCTGGTCTGGTTGCCGGTCAGGTGCACGTGCGCGCTGTCCGCGCGGAACCGGTAGTCGGTGTCGTTGGCGCGCACCTTGAACTGGCCGGCGGGGACGACGAGCCGCTCGCCGGGGAACGTGTCCGCGAGGACCGCGCGGCGACGCGCCGAGAAGTCCGCGACCGAGTGGCGGGGCAGGTCGAGCTCCCGGTCTCCCCAGCCCTGGCGCATGAAGGCGGCGTACGCCTCCGGCACGGGCTGGTCGTGGGACTCGGTCGACAGCTGGGGCGATTCGGGGCGTTCGTTCACAGCGTCACTGTACGTCGCGGGCCCCCTGGTGAGGCGGTCGAGGTGACCCGCCCCGATAGGCTGACGCGCGTGAACGCCGCAGGTCAGCACCACGTCGGACAGCCCGGGCGGCCGGGCGCGTTCAGCGTGCCTCCGGGCCTCCTCCGGCGCCCGCGCCGACGGGGCAGCGCGCTGTTCACCGTGGTCGTCTCCCTGCTCCTGCTGGCCGGCGCCGGCGTCATGTGCCTGGTGCTCGTGCTCTCCAACGCGCCCGCGGCGCTGGCCGTCGGGGTGGTGCTCGCGGCCCTGCCGGTCGGCCCGGTGATCGCGTCGTTCCTGTGGCTCGACCGCTACGAGCCGGAGCCGGTCCGGCTGCTGGTGCTCGCGTTCTTCTGGGGCGCGGTGGTCGCCACCGCCGCGGCGCTCGTCCTGCAGGCGCTCGACCAGTTCGTGCTCGGCACCCCGGACACCTGGTCCGCCGCGATCGTCGCGCCGATCACGGAGGAGGGCGCCAAGGGGCTGTTCATCCTGCTGCTGCTGTGGTTCCGGCGCCGGGTCATCGACGGCGTGCTCGACGGGATCGTGTACGCCGGCCTGGTCGGGGTCGGCTTCGCGTTCACCGAGAACATCCTCTACCTCGGTGCGGCGTACATGGGCGGGCACGGCTCGGGCCCCGGCGGCCTGGGCTCGGCGACCGGCCTGTTCGTCGTACGCGGCATCTTCAGCCCGTTCGCGCACCCGCTGTTCACCTCGTTCATCGGGCTCGGCGTCGGGTTCGCCGTGGTCGCGAAGAAGCAGGCGTGGCGGTTCCTGGCTCCGCTGATCGGGTACGTCGCCGCTGTGACCGCGCACGCCACCTGGAACGCGTCGGCCTTCTTCGGGGGCGGCGGCGCGTTCGTGCTGACCTACGTGTTCGCGATGGTTCCCGCGTTCCTGCTGCTCGTCGGGTTCGCCGTCTGGGCCCGCCGCCGCGAGGGCGCGATGCTCACCCGCTCGCTCAGCGACTGCGCGCAGCGCGGCTTCCTGGCCGCCTACGAGGTGCCCTGGCTGGTGCGGCTGTCGGCCCGACGGGCGAGCCGCCGCTACGCCCGCGTCAACGGCGGCCCGCTCGCCGAGCGGGTGATGCGGGAGTACCAGCAGCAGGCCATCGAGCTCGGCTTCCTGCACGACCGCTACCTGCGCGGCACCGCCCCCTCCGACTTCGTCGAGCGCGGCTCCGCGATGGTGCAGCGGCTGGAGGCGCTCCGGCCCTACGTGCAGTACCCGCGCCCGGTCGTCATGCAGCCGGCCCTGCCCGGCGGCGCCCACCGAGAGGGGTCCCTGTGAGCCCGCAGACGCCGCCGTCCACGACCACCTCCAGCGCGGAGATGGTGACCGCGCTGGTGCGGCTGCGCGAGGCGCTGGCCGGGGTGGCGCTGCCGCTCGACGTGCCCGGGGCCGAGGAGCACCGCACGATGCGGGGCGAGATGGTCGACCAGCTCGAGGACTACGTCCTGCCCCGGCTGATCCAGATCGAGGCGCCGCTGCTCACCGTGGTCGGCGGCTCCACGGGCGCGGGCAAGTCGACGCTGGTGAACTCCCTGGTCGGCCGCCGGGTCACCGAGCCCGGCGTGCTCCGGCCGACCACCCGCTCGCCGGTGCTCGTGCACAACCCGGCCGACGTCGACTGGTTCGCCAAGGAGCGGATCCTGCCGGGTCTGGCCCGGACCCCGCGGGCGACCGGCGACCCGGGCGCCCTGCAGCTGGTCGCGGCCGACAACGTCCCGGAGGGTCTCGCGATCCTCGACGCGCCGGACATCGACTCGGTGGAGGAGCGCAACCGGACCCTCGCGGCCGAGCTGCTGGCCGCCGCCGACCTGTGGCTGTTCGTCACCTCGGCGGCGCGGTACGCCGACCAGGTGCCGTGGGAGTTCCTCAAGACCGCCGCCGACCGCAGCACCGCGGTGGCCGTCGTCCTCGACCGGACCCCGCCGGACGCCGTCGGCGAGGTCAGCGGCCACCTGGCCCGGATGCTCACTGCCCGCGGGCTGCGCGACTCGCCGCTGTTCGCGGTGACCGAGGGGGTCGTCGACGACGACGGCCTGCTCCCGCCCGAGCACGTGCAGGAGATCCGGTCGTGGCTGGGCAGCCTGGCCGCGGACTCCACGGCCCGGGCCGCGGTCGTCAAGCAGACCCTCGACGGCGCGGTGCGGTCCCTGTCCCGTCGTACCCACGACATCGCGGACGCGGCCGGCGACCAGCTGACGATGGCCCGGCGGCTCCGCGAGGACGTCGACCGCGCGTACGACGAGGCGATCCGGCGCATCGACGACGCCTCCGCCGACGGCACCCTGCTGCGCGGCGAGGTGCTCGCCCGCTGGCAGGAGTTCGTGGGCACCGGCGAGCTGCTCCGGTCGCTGGAGACGAAGGTCGGCTGGCTGCGCGACCGGGTGGTCGGGTGGATCCGCGGCAAGCCGATGCAGGCCGAGCGGGTGACCGTCGCCGTCGAGTCCGGCCTGGAGACGCTGATCCTCGAGCACGCCGAGACCGCGGCCGAGCGCGCCGAGGCGTCCTGGCGGTCGGTCCAGGCGGGCCAGCACCTCCTCGAGGACTCCGGGCGCGACCTGGGCCGGGCCTCCCGCGACTTCCGGCAGCGCGCGGAGCGGTCGGTGCGCGACTGGCAGCACGGCGTGCTGGAGATGGTGCGCACCGAGGGCGCCGAGAAGCGCTCGACGGCCCGCTTCCTCGCCTTCGGCGTGAACGGGCTCTCGGTGGCGCTGATGGTCGTCGTGTTCGCGCACACCGCGGGCGTCTCCGGCGCCGAGGTCGGCATCGCCGGCGGCAGCGCCGTGGTCGGCCAGAAGCTCCTCGAGGCGGTCTTCGGCGACCAGGCCGTACGCCGGCTCGCGGCCGCCGCACGCCAGGACCTCAACGAGCGGGTCACCGCCCTCATGGACGAGGAGCGGACCCGCTACGTCGAGGTGCTGGACGGGCTCGGCATCCACGAGGGCGACGTCGAGTCGCTGCGGACCGTGTCCCGGCGGGTCGACGACCTGCGCTTCCGCGACTCCGGCCGGGTGCCCGTCGCCGGGACCGGCGCGGAGGAGGACGCCTCGTGACCGCGCTGGTGGAGGGCGCCAAGAAGCTCGTGGGCAGGCGCACGGACGTCGTGGACCGCATCGACGGGCTCGACGAGGCCGCGCGGGCCGCCCGGGGCCGTCTCGACGACGCGCTGGTCGACGAGGCCGCAGCGGTCGCCGAGCGGGCGGGCGCCCGGCTCCGGCTCTCCGGCGACCACACCGTGGTGGCGCTGGCGGGGGCCACCGGCTCCGGGAAGTCCTCGACGTTCAACGCCGTCACCGGTCTCGAGCTGGCCGCCATCGGCGTACGCCGTCCCACCACCTCCTGGACGATGGCCTGCGCGTGGGGGGCCGAGGGCGCCGGGGAGCTGCTCGACTGGCTCGGCGTCCCCAAGCGGCACCAGGTGATGCGCGACAGCATGCTCGACACGCCGGGTGGGACGCAGGCGGGCAGCGGTCTCGACGGGCTGATCCTGCTGGACCTGCCCGACCACGACTCCACCGAGGTGGCGCACCACGTGGAGGTCGACCGGCTGGTCAAGCTCGCCGACCTGCTCGTGTGGGTGCTCGACCCGCAGAAGTACGCCGACGCCGCGATCCACGACCGCTACCTGCGGCCGCTCGCGTCGCACCGCGACATCATGCTCGTGGTGCTCAACCACATCGACACCGTGCCGGAGGCTCGCCGCGCGTCGATGGTCGAGGACCTGAAGCGGCTGCTCAAGGAGGACGGGCTCGAGACGGTGCCCGTGATCACCACCTCCGCCCGTCACGGTGAGGGCGTGCCGGAGCTGACGAGGGCGATCGCCGAGCGGGTGAGCGCCAAGAAGGCCGTCAAGGCCCGGCTGATGGCCGACGTCACCTCGGTCGCCCGGCGGATGCACGAGGCGAACGGCGACGCCAGGCCGGGCGACGTGGCCCGCGACCGCACCGACGAGCTCGTGGACGCCTTCGCCGACGCCGCCGGCGTGCCCACGGTCGTCGCCGCGGTCGAGGAGTCCACCCGGCGCCGGGCCGCGCAGGCCACCGGCTGGCCGGTCACCGCGTGGCTGGGCCGGTTCAAGCCGGACCCGCTCAGGCGGCTGCACCTCGACCTCGGCTCCCGCGGCAAGGAGCTCACCGCGACCGCCCGCGCGTCGGTCCCGGAGGCCAGCCAGGTGCAGCGGGCCCGGGTCGACACCGCGGTCCGGGCCCTGGCCGACGACGTGGGCGCCCAGCTGACGCCCCCGTGGGCCACGGCCGTACGCCGCGCCTCCGTCTCCCGGCTGCCCGACCTCAACGACGCACTGGACAAGGCCGTCGGCGGCACCGACCTGGGGGTGCGGCGCACGCCGGTGTGGTGGCGGCTGGTCCGCGTCCTGCAGTGGGTGCTGGTCCTCGCCGCCCTCGCCGGCGGCCTGTGGCTGGCCGGGCTCGCGGTGATGGGGTACCTCCAGATGCCGGAGCCCTCCACGCCGAGGTACGCCGGCTTCCCGGTCCCGACGCTGCTGCTCGTCGGCGGCGTGCTGGTCGGGGTGCTGCTGGGGCTCGTGTGCAAGGCCGCGGTGCGGGTGTCCGCGCGCGGCAAGGCCCGCTCCGCCGACCGGCGGCTCCGGGCGGCGATCCGCGAGGTCACCGAGAAGCTCGTCGTCGAGCCGGTCGAGGCCGAGGTGGAGGCCTACAAGGCGACCCGGTCCGGCCTGGCCGCCGCGCTGCGCTGAGCCGGATCCCGTCCCCAGGGCGGTCCGGCCGGTCGTGCTCCACAGCCGGGCGGTCCGGGCCCTCCGCGCGACGGTGGCCGGCGGCACCCTGTCCGTCGTACACACCGACGTCAGGCAGAGGAGCCGACACGATGAACGAAGCGTTCGTGACCTTCCAGGGCTGGGTGGGCAACGAGGTCGTCCACCGCGAGACCCCGCAGGGCAACGTGGCCAACCTGCGGGTGGGGTCCACGCCCCGCATCCGCCGGCGCAACGGCGAGTGGGTCGACGGCCAGACCTCGTGGTTCTCGGTGACCTGCTGGCGCGGCCTGGCCGACAACGTCCGGGACTCGATCCGCAAGGGGGACCCGGTCTTCGTGCACGGCCGGCTGCGCACCGACGTCTGGGAGCGGGAGGACGGCCAGAGCTCGGTCACCTACGTCGTCGAGGCCACCACCGTCGGGCACGACCTGACCCGGGGCACCGCCTCGTTCATCAAGTCGGTGCGGCCCGAGCGCGTGGACACCGAGGAGGAGACCAACTCGGTGCTCAAGGAGGTCCTGCACGACCAGCCGGAGGACCTGCCGCAGCTCGACAGCTTCGGGAGGCAGCGGGAGCCGGGTCGCGTCGCCTGAGCCGATTTCGGCAGGATCGGCCCGCCGCCGTAGGCTGGTCCGATCATGGCTGAATATGTGTTCACGCTGCGCAACGTGCGCAAGGCCCACGGTGACAAGGTCGTCCTCGACAACGTCACGCTCTCGTTCCTGCACGGCGCCAAGATCGGCGTCGTCGGACCCAACGGCACCGGCAAGTCCACGCTGCTGAAGATCATGGCCGGGCTCGAGCAGCCGTCCAACGGCGACGCGACGCTCGACCCCGAGGCCACGGTCGGCATGCTGCAGCAGGAGCCGCCGCTGACCGAGGGCCGGACGGTCCTGGAGAACGTCGAGGAGGCGGTCGGCGAGATCAAGGGCAAGCTCGACCGCTTCAACCGGATCTCCGAGGAGCTCGCGGACCCGGACGCGGACTACGACAAGCTCCTCGCCGAGATGGGCGACCTGCAGACCGACCTGGACCACGCCAACGCGTGGGACCTCGACAGCCGGCTCGACCAGGCGATGGACGCGCTGCGCTGCCCGCCGCCGGACGCGGTCGTCGACAACCTGTCCGGTGGGGAGCGGCGCCGGGTCGCGCTGTGCAAGCTGCTGCTCCAGCAGCCCGACCTGCTGCTGCTCGACGAGCCCACCAACCACCTGGACGCCGAGTCCGTGCAGTGGCTGGAGGGGCACCTCGCGAGCTACCCGGGCGCGGTCCTGGCCGTGACCCACGACCGGTACTTCCTCGACAACGTCGCGAGCTGGATCCTCGAGCTCGACCGGGGCAAGACGCACCCCTACGAGGGCAACTACTCGACCTACCTGGAGACCAAGAAGGAGCGGCTCAAGGTCGAGGGCGCCAAGGACGCCAAGCGCGCCAAGATGCTCGAGCGCGAG
>DASTGV010000080.1:0-9211 GCA_035718765.1 Nocardioidaceae bacterium | reverse complement strand
CCGCACCACCCGGATCGCGTCGCAGATCTCCTCCGACGCCGCCAGGTAGCCGAGCCGGGCACCGGCCAGCGCGAAGGCCTTGCTCATCGTCCGGGAGACGACGAGGTTCGGCGTCCGCGGCAGCACCTCCAGCGCGCTCGGCGTCCCCGCACGGCGGAACTCGCCGTAGGCCTCGTCGATCACCACGACTCCCCCGACCTCCGCGGTCGCCGCGCACACGGCGGTCACCGCCTCGGGCGGCAGGGCGGTGCCGGTCGGGTTGTTCGGCGAGGGCAGCAGCACCACCGACGGGCGCTCGGTCGCGATCACGTCGGCGGCGTGGGCGAGGTCGAGGGAGAAGTCCTCCTCGCGGTGGCCGACGACCCAGCGGGTCATCGTGTCGCGGGCGTACTCGGGGTACATCGAGTACGTCGGCGCGAACGACACCGCCGTGCGGCCGGGACCGCCGAACGCCTGCAGGATCTGCAGCATCACCTCGTTGGAGCCGTTCGCGGCCCACACCTGCGCCGGGGTGACGCCGTGGCCGAGGTAGGCCGCGAGGTCCTCGCGCAGGGCGGTGAACTCCCGGTCCGGGTAGCGGTTCAGCGTCCGGGTGGCGTCAGCGACAGCCGCCGCGACGTCGGCGACCACGGCCTCGCTCGGGGCGTAGGGGTTCTCGTTGACGTTGAGCTGGACGGGGACGTCGAGCTGCGGCGCGCCGTACGGCTGGATCCCCCGCAGCTCCTCGCGCAGAGGAACGGTCATCCACGCTCCTCGACGCGCACGCGCACGGCCGCGCCGTGACCGGGGAGGTCCTCGGCCTCGGCCAGCGTGACGACGTGCGGGGCGACGTCGCGCAGCGCCTGCTCGTCGTACTCGATGACGTGCAGCGCCTTGCGGAACGACCGCACCGACAGGCCGGAGCTGTGGCACGCGCAGCCGCCGGTGGGCAGCACGTGGTTGGAGCCGGCGCAGTAGTCGCCGAGCGAGACCGGCGCGAACGAGCCGACGAAGATCGCGCCGGCGTTGCGCACGCGGCGCGCGAGGTCGGCCGCGTCGCGGGTCTGGATCTCCAGGTGCTCGGCGGCGTAGGCGTCCACGACCGCCAGGCCCTGCTCGAGGTCGTCGACCAGCACGATGCCGGACTGCTCACCGGACAGGGAGGTGCGGATCCGCTCGACGTGCCGGGTCACCGACACCTGCTTGTCGAGCTCGGCCTCGACGTCGTCGGCCAGCGACGGCGACGTGGTGACCAGCACCGCCGCGGCCATCGGGTCGTGCTCGGCCTGGCTGAGCAGGTCGGACGCGACGTACGCCGGGTCGGCGGTGTCGTCGGCGAGGATCGCGATCTCGGTCGGCCCGGCCTCGGAGTCGATGCCGACGACGCCCTTGAGCAGCCGCTTGGCCGAGACCGTGTAGATGTTGCCGGGACCGGTCACCAGGTCGACCTTGCGGCAGGGGCCGGCGCCGTAGGCGAACATCGCGATCGCCTGGGCCCCGCCGACGGCGTACACCTCGTCGACGCCGAGCAGCGCGCACGCGGCCAGGATCGTGGGGTGCGGCAGCCCGGTGCCCTTCTGCGGCGACGAGGTCAGCGCGATCGACTCGACGCCCGCGACCTGGGCCGGGACGACGTTCATGACCACGCTGGACACGAGCGGGGCGATGCCGCCGGGCACGTAGAGCCCGACCCGCTGGATCGGCACCATCCGCCGGCTGACCGTGCCGCCGGGCACCACCTGGGTGGTCACGTCCTGCTCGAGCTCGGCCTCGCAGGTGGTCCGCAGCCGGCCGATCGACTCCTCGAGCCCGGCGCGGACCGCCGGGTCGAGCTCCTCGAGGGCGCTCCGGAGGGCCTCGGCGGGGACGACGATGTCGGTCTGCTCGACCTGGTCGAACCTCCGGGTGTACTCGGTGATCGCCTCGACCCCGCGATGACGGACGGCGTCGCAGATCGGCCGGACGACGTCGAGGGCGGCCTCCACGTCGAACGCGGCACGGGGCACCACGGCGCGGTAGTCAGGGACGGTCTCGCCCCTGAGGTCGATACGGCGGATCATGCGCCCCAGTCTAGGTGCGACTCGCCCGGCGCCCCGGCGGGCGTTCACGCGGAGAGACCCGCCTCACGTCGGTAGGTTGGCATCGTGCGCGAGCAGCTGCCGATCTTCCCGTTGAACACGGTGATGTTCCCGGGGGTCCGCGTGCCGCTGCACGTGTTCGAGGACCGTTACCGCGCGCTGGTCCACCACCTGCTGACGATCCCCGACAAGTCGCTGCGGCTGTTCGGGATCGTGGCGATCCGCGAGGGCTACGAGGTCGGCCAGCACGGCGTGCACTCGGTGCACCGGGTCGGCTGCGTCGTCCAGATGACGTCCGTGGAGCCCTACGAGGACGGCCGCTTCGACATCGAGGTGCTCGGGCGGCGGCGGCTCCGCCTCGACGGGCTGGACACCTCCCGCGAGTTCCTGGTCGGTGACGTCGAGACGCTGCCGGACAGCGAGAAGCCGCTCCCGGCCGCGATCGGCGAGGCGGAGAAGGCCTACGCGACCTTCGAGGAGTACCGCCGCCGGCTGTCGGAGATGCGCGGCGGTGACGTGCTCGACGGCGACCTGCCCCGCGACCCCGAGCTGCTCTCCTACAGCCTGGCCGCGACCTGCCTGCTCACCCTCCAGGAGCGGCAGGCCCTGCTGGAGGCGGACAGCTCGTACGACCGGCTGGTGATGCTGCGGCTCGCCCTCCGCGAGGAGATGCGGGCGATGCGGGCGATCCCCTCGCTCCCCGCGACCGAGGTCGCCCGCACGAGCTGGTCCCCGAACTGATGGCCGGCACGCCCGCCACGGTCGCCCTCCGCCGGGCCGGCGTCCCCTTCACCGAGCACGCGTACACGCACGACCCGTCCGCCGCGTCGTACGGTCTCGAGGCCGCCGACGTCCTCGGGCTCGACCCCGAGCAGGTGTTCAAGACCCTGTTCGTCTCCGTGGACGGCCGGCTGGTCGTCGGCATCGTGCCGGTCTCGGGACAGCTCGACCTGAAGGCCGTCGCCGCCGCGGTCGGCGGCAAGAAGGCCGTCATGGCCGACCCGGCGGACGCCGAGCGCGCGACGGGGTACGTCGTCGGCGGGATCTCGCCGATCGGTCAGAAGAAGGCGCACCCGACCGTGCTGGACGAGTCCGCGCTGGGCTTCGGGACGGTCTACGTCTCCGGCGGTCGCCGCGGGCTGGACCTGGGCCTCTCGCCCGAGGACCTGGTCGGCGTCACCCGGGCGACCGTCGCGCCGATCCGGCGTTAGCGCCGGCGCAGCCGCTTGTCCGAGACCGACGGCGGCACGTACCCCTCGTCGAAGCTGTTGAGCGTCCGGCCCGGCGGCACGATCTCGTCGATCCGGTCCAGCACGTCCGCGCCGAGGGTCACCTCGGCCGCGCCGAGCTGGGACTCGAGGTGCTCCATCGTGCGCGGCCCGATGATCGGCGCGGTGACGGCCGGGTGGGCGAGCGTGAACGCGAGCGCGAGGTGGATGAGGCTCAGCCCGGCCTCCTCGGCCAGCCGGGTCAGTTGCTCGACGGCATCGAGCTTGACCTGGTTGGCCGGATCGGACAGGTCGTAGCGCGACGGCATCCGCTCCGCCCGCTGCGAGGTGGGCGCGTCCTGTCCCTTGCGGTACCGCCCGCTCAGCCAACCGCCGGCCAGCGGGCTCCACGGCAGGACGCCCATCCCGTAGCGCTGGGTGACCGGGAGCAGGTCCTTCTCGATGCCGCGGGCGAGCAGGGAGTACGGCGGCTGCTCTGTGGCGAACCGGCCGAGACCGCGACGCTCCGAGATCCAGTGCGCCTCGACCAGCTCGTGGGCCGGGAACGTCGAGCAGCCGAACGCCCGGATCTTCCCCTGCTGCCGGAGGTCGGTCAGCGCCGACAGTGTCTCCTCGACGTCGGTGTCCCGGTCGGGCCGGTGCACCTGGTAGAGGTCGATCCAGTCGGTCCGCAGCCGGCGCAGGCTGTTCTCGACCTCCTGGACGATCCAGCGCCGCGAGTTGCCGCGCTGCAGTGGCGGGCCCGCCGTACCCAGGGGCGCCCCGACCGGCACCCCCATCTGACCGTGGAACTTCGTGGCGAGGACGACGTCGTCGCGGCGGCCCTCGAGCGCCTTGCCGACGATCGTCTCCGACTCGCCCTGGGAGTAGACGTCGGCGGTGTCGACGAAGTTGATGCCGGCGTCGAGCGCGCGGTGGATGATCCCGACCGACGTGTCGTGGTCGGGCTCCCCCCAGGCGCCGAACATCATCGCTCCCAGGCAGAGCGGGCTGACCTGCATTCCGGTGCGTCCGAGGCTGCGGTACTCCATGTGCATCGAAGGTACGACGGACACCCTGAGCGCCCGGTCGGGTGATCAGGACGAGCGTGCTCCGCGCCGACCGCCGTGCCCGCGGCGGCCGCCTGGCTCGTCGTACGCGTCGCCGTGGTGCGCGGGGCACCCAGACGCTCTGCCGCGTGCCGCGCGCGCGACCACCCCTGTGCCAACGTGAGGACATGACCTCCGCACCTCGGCTGTCCCTGTCCGGCGTCGTCCTCGGGTCGACGGACCCCGGCGGGCTGGCCGCGTTCTACGAGCGCCTGCTCGGCTACCGGCGCACGACCGACGAGCCCGGGTGGGTGATGCTCGAGCCGCCCGGCGGCGGCGTGGGGCTGTCCTTCCAGCGGGAGGAGTTCCACTCCCCCGCCACCTGGCCGGCGGGTCCGACCGACCAGCAGATGCAGGTGCACCTCGACGTCGAGGTCGACGACCTCGACGCGGCCGGTGAGCTCGCCCGCGAGGCGGGCGCGACCCTGGCGGACCACCAGCCGCAGGACGACGTGCGGGTCTGGATCGACCCCGCCGGACACCCGTTCTGCCTGTATGTCAAAGGCTGAGGCGGCTCACACGGTGTCGCGCCAGTCGCGGGTCGGCGAGCGCATCGCACCGACCACGCACAGCATCGCGGCCAGGATCAACGGCAGGCCGATGCTGAACAGGGCGACGAAGCCCGGCAGGAACAGGCAGGCCGCACTGACACCCAGGACCGGGCGGCGCAGCGGCGCCCGCATCCGGACGGCGTACGCCGCGCCGAGGATCGCCACCGCGAGGATGCCGACGGCGTACCACGACGGCCGGCCGCTCTCGGTCTGCACCAGGAACAGGTAGAGCGACGTGACCAGGAACGCGAGCACGGCAGCGAGGAGCGCGAACAGGTCGATCCGCTGCAGGAGGGGGCGAGACACGGGGACAGTCTGCCCGGTCCCGCCTCGTCAGCCGGCCGAACGCCGCCGCAGCTCCTCGTTGACCGCCGGCACGATCTCGTGCAGGTCACCGATGACGGCGTAGTGCGCCTTCGTGACCATCGGCGCGTCCGGGTCGGTGTTGATCGCCAGGATCGTCTTCGAGCTCGACATGCCGGCCCAGTGCTGGATCGCGCCGCTGATGCCGCACGCGACGTACAGGTCCGGCGCGACCCGGCTGCCGGTCTGGCCGACCTGCTCGTGGTGCGGCCGCCAGCCCAGGCTGGTGACCACCCGCGAGACGCCGAGCGAGCCGCCGAGCAGCTCGGTCAGCTCGAGCAGGTCCGCGAACCCGTCCGGCCCGCCGGCACCCCGGCCGGCCCCGACCACGACCCGCGCCGACTTCAGCCCGCCGGACTCGTCGGGCTCGCCCGGCTCGGTGCGCACCACCCGGGCGCGCAGGTCGGCCTCGGGCACCGACACGTCCAGCGGGTGGACGACGGGCGTGGCGTGTGACTCGGCCTCCGCCGGGTCGCACGCGTGGCCGGCGACCGAGAACACGGCCACCGCGTCCTCGAGCCGCATCTCCTCCAGGGCCGACCCGCCGAGCACCTGGCGGGACACCGACAGCGGCGAGACCGACTCGACCTCGACCACGTTGGCCGCCATCGTCACGCCCAGCCGGCAGGCCACGTGCGCGAGGACCTCGTTGCCGCGCGGGGTGCCCGCGGCGGTCACGACGGTGGCGTCACCGGCCGCGGCCACGACGGCGGCGGCCCAGGCGGCGGCCGCGTAGCTCGTGAACGCGTCGCCGTCCGCGTGGTGCACGGTGGTCACGCCGTACGCCCCGAGCTGGTCGACGAGCCCGGGGGGCCCGTCGCCGACGACCAGGGCGTGCACGTCGAGGCCGAGCCCGCGGACGAACGTCAGGGTCTCGCGCGACACCTCGGTCGCGCCGCCGCCGTCGGTCTCGACCAGCACCAGCACCGCGCTCATCGCACGACCCCCAGCTTCTCCAGCAGGTCGACCACGGCGCCCGCGGCCTCCGGTCCCTCGCCGAGCACCTCGACCTGGCTCGGCTGCACGGGCGGCAGCTTGAGCCGCACCCGTCCCGCTCCGGCCGGCGTGCCGCTCGGCGCGACCTCCTCGATCTGCACCTTCTTGGCCTTCATCCGGCCGGGGATGGAGGGGTAGCGCGGCTCGATGCCGCCCTCCATCACGGTCAGCACCGCCGGCAGCGGCACCTCGAAGATCTCCGTGCCCCCGTCCGGGGCACCGCCGCGGGCGACCACCCGGTCACCGTCGACGGACAGCGTGGAGACGCCCGCGACGACCGGCCGGTCGAGCAGGTACGACAGCCGGATGCCGACCTGGAAGTCGCCGGTGTCGGAGGCGTCGTTGCCCAGCAGCACCAGGTCGTACGTTGTCCCGGCCGCCTCGTGCGCCCGGACCACGTCGGCGATCGCCGCGGCGACGTCGGCCGGGCCGTAGGCCGAGGCGTCCGCCTCGACCAGCACGGCGCCGGTGCAGCCCAGGGCCAGGGCGTGCCGGAGCTGCTCGACGGCGTCGGAGGAGCCGAGCGTCAGCACGGTCGCCTGACCGTCGGTGTCCTTGGCCACCTGGATGGCCAGCTCGACCGCGCACTCCTCGTGCGGGCTGACGGTGTGGCCGAGCGCCGAGTCGTCGACGCCCAGGCCGTCCGGGGTCAGCGTGATCTCGCCGCCGAGGTCGGGGACCCGCTTGATGCAGACCAGCACGTTGCTCATCAGCGGATCCGCTCGTTCGCCGGGTCGAGCAGCGGCGTGCTGTCGACCGAGCCGACGGTGACCGGGTACAGCTCCTCCATGTAGGAGACCGCGAGCTGGTTGCCGACGGTGGCCTCGGCGGGTGGCAGGTACGCGAGGAGCACGTGCTTGCCGAGCGAGGGCGCCGACCCCGCCGTGGTGACGTAGGGGTGGTGGCCGTGCCCGTCGGTCAGCGTGCCGCCGTCGCGGGTCAGGATCGGCTCGCCGCCCAGCATGTAGCGCTTCACCCCGGAGGCCGACGTGTGGTCGTCGACCGTGAGCGTGCAGAGCACGGTCGCGGGCTCCTGCTCGCGCTGCGCGAGATAGGCCTCCCGGCCGACGAAGTCCGCCGCCTTGACCTTGGGCCGCTGCATGCCGGCCTCGACGATGGTGCGCTCGCCGTCGAGCTCGTAGCCGAACGCGCGGTAGCCCTTCTCGATGCGGCCGGTGGTCGCGTAGACGCCGATGCCGACGGGGCGGGCGCCGTGCGGGGCGCCGGCCTCGAGCAGCGTGTCCCAGAGGACGGCGGCGTCGGCCATCGGCACGTAGAGCTCCCAGCCGAGCTCGCCCACGTAGGAGATCCGCGACGCCAGCACGGTGATGTCGTCACCCGCACCGGTCCGCACCGTGATCTCGCGGCAGGTCAGGAACCCGAAGCCCTCGTTCGACACGTCGTCGGAGGTCAGCGAGGACAGGATGTCGCGGGCCCGCGGGCCCCACAGGCCGATCGTGGACAGCTCGTCGGTGTGGTCGGTCAGCTCGGCCGAGCCGTCGGCGGGCAGCTGGTCGGCGAACCACTTCCGGTCGGCCATGCCGTGCGCGCCGCCGGTGACGACGCGGAAGTGGTCCTCGCCGAGCCGCATCACCGTGAGGTCGGAGCGGAAGCCGCCCTTGTGGTCGAGGACCGGGGTGTAGATCACCTTGCCGACCGCGACGTCGCACTGGGCGACGCAGGTGCGCTGCACCGCGTCGAGAGCGCCCGGTCCGGTGATGTCGAAGACCGCGAACGCGGTCAGGTCGATGATGCCGGCCGCCTCGCGCATCCGCAGGTGCTCGGCGTTGACGATCGGGCTCCACCAGCGGGAGTCCCACTCGTGCTCGCGCGGCATCACCGCGTCGCCGTACACCTCGAGCAGGTCGGCGTTGGACTCGTACCACTGCGGCCGCTCCCAGCCGACCGCCTCGAAGAACCGGGCGCCCAGCTTGACCTCGGACTCGTGCATGGGGGCGAGCCGCTGGTCGCGGTCGGACTCGTACTGCTCGGCCGGGTGGACGATGCCGTAGGTCTTGATGAACGCCTCGGTGGTGCGCAGCCGGGTGTGCTCGCGGCGCATCTGGTGCGGGTAGAACCGGGCGATGTCGGAGGCGGACACGTCGATCTCGGACTGGCCGTGCGTCATCCACTCGGCCACCGCGCGGCCGACGCCCGGGCCCTCCTTGATCCACACCGCGGCGGCGGTCCACAGCCCCTTCACGGGCGACTCGCCCAGGATCGGGCTGCCGTCACAGGTCAGCGAGAGCAGGCCGTTGATGGCGTAGCGGATCTCGGCCCCCTCGGCGCCGAGCAGCTCCGGCATCAGCTCGTAGGCCTGCTCCAGCTGCGGGTCGAAGTCCTCGGAGGTGAACGGCATCTCCGTGGGCGACAGCTTGGCCTGCTCGATGGTGGGGATGTCCTCGGGCTCGTGCAGGATCGCGCGGTGCGCGTAGGAGCCGACCTCCATGTCGGCGCCGTGCTGGCGCTCGTAGCAGAACGTGTCCATGTCCCGGATGATCGGGAAGGAGATCTCGCCCTCCTTCTCCGCCAGCTGCGGGCAGGGCCCGACGCTGATCATCTGGTGCACGGCCGGGGTCAGCGGGATCGAGATGCCCGCCATGTCGCCGATCTTCGGGCTCCACACCCCGCAGGCGATGACGACGTGCTCGGCCTCGATGTCGCCGCCGCTGGTGCGCACCCGCCGGATCCGCCCGCCCTCGACGTCCAGACCGGTGACCTCGACGGTGGGTACGACGGTCAGGGCGCCCGACTCCAGGGCGGTCTCCCGCATGATCGTGCCGGCACGCAGCGAGTCGACCACGCCGACCGACGGCGTCCAGAAGGCGCCGATGATCTGCTCGGGGTCGAGGAACGGCACCTTCTCGGCCACGAACTCCGGGGTGACCAGCTCGGCGTCGATGCCCCACGCCTTGGCCGACGACATC
>DASTGV010000079.1:0-16393 GCA_035718765.1 Nocardioidaceae bacterium | reverse complement strand
TGGTAGCGGGGGCAGGATTTGAACCTGCGACCTCTGGGTTATGAGCCCAGCGAGCTACCGAGCTGCTCCACCCCGCGTCGGTGAACCCAACGTTACGGGATGCCGGACACAGACACAAAATCGGGTCGCCCGGCCTGGTCCGCTTCGCGGTGATGCGTCCAGGCCCGGCCATGGCCAACTACCGCAGGTGGCGTACGACGATTGGCCGATGCCTCGAGACCCCGTCGGGAGTGTGCTGGACCGGGACCTGGAGGAGGACGCATGCGCTCTGTGGAAGTCGCGGGCCATCCCAAGGGGGATGCGCGCGCAACGGGGGGACGCTGGACGAGCTGGTGGTCGACCCGCGGGGAGACGATCGAGCTGTTCTTCTACACAGTGCTGGTTCCTGTCGACCTGCTGGCGGTGTTCGCCGCCTTCGCGACCGCGATGCAGATCCCGGGGTGGATGGGCGCGAAGGTCACGGAGCCGACCTGGCCGTTCCTGCCGGTGTTCCTCGTGGTCTCGCCGCTGTGGGTGGCGATCTTCGCGATGGTCGGGCTCTACACCGAGGCCGGGGTGCGCAGCCGCCTGACGGAGGCGAGCAAGATCTTCGTCGCCGCGGCCGCGCCCGCGATGCTGCTGTCGGGGGTCGACACGCTGCACACCGGCTCGATGTTCACCTCCGAGCAGGTGCCGGTGCTCGGCTACCTGCTCAGCTTCCTGTTCGTGCTCGTCGGCCGCAACGCCCTGCACGGCCTCCAGCACGCGCTGTTCGCGCGTGACCTCGGCGTGCACCGCGCGCTCGTCATCGGCAGCGGACCGGTGGCGCAGCACATCGTCCGCACGCTGACGATGAACCGGCGCACGGGCTACCGGGTCGTGGGCGTCCTCGACGACGCCGAGGCGTTGCACGGCAGCGTGCTGGCCACCCTCCCGTCGTACCGCACCGTGGCCGAGGCGGACGCGGCGCTCGGCGGCCGCTTCGACGAGATCATCCACGCCGACTCCTCGCTGCCGCGCGACGACATCCTCGAGATCCTCAAGTTCGCCAACGACCACCACCTGTCCTACCGGTTCGTCCCGCACCAGTCCGGCCTCTACGCGCCGGACACCGTCGTGAGCACGCTCGCCGGCGTCGCGGTCGTCAAGATCCGCGTGACGCCTCACGAAGGGTGGGGACGAATCATCAAACGGGGTTTTGACATCGTGGGGGCGGTCTTCGGCCTGCTCCTGATCGCTCCGCTGCTCCTGCTCATCGCGGCGGCCATCGCCGTGATCGACCCCGGCCCGGTGCTGTTCCGGCAGGAGCGGCTGGCCCGCGCCGGCGAGACGTTCAAGATCCTGAAGTTCCGCACCATGCGTGTCGGCTACTCCGGACGCCCGGCGCTCGAGGTGTTCCGCGAGCTGGGCCGTCAGGACCTGGTCGAGGAGTTCCAGCGCGAGCAGAAGGTGAAGGACGACCCCCGGGTGAGCACGCTCGGTGCCTTCCTCCGCCGCACCAGCCTCGACGAGCTCCCGCAGCTGTGGAACGTGCTGCGCGGCGACCTCAGCCTGGTCGGCCCGCGGCCCATCGTGCGCGACGAGCTGGTCAAGTTCGGCGACTTCACCGGCACGATCCTCGCGATCAAGCCGGGCATCACCGGGCTGTGGCAGACGTCCGGCCGCAACGACATCAGCTACGAGGAGCGGGTCGAGCTCAACATCCAGTACGTCGAGAACTGGAGCCTCCGCCTCGACATCATCATCCTGCTGCGGACGCTGGCGCTCGTGCTGCGCGGTGGCGGCGGGGCCTACTGACCCACCGACGAGTCGATGAGGGCGTCGAGCAGGACGCCCGCGACCCGCTCGGCGACGAGCTCCGGCGCCGGGTCCGCGGCGATGCGGACCAACGGCACCGGGCAGCCGGCGACCAGGTCGTCCAGGAGCCGCTTCCCGCGCTCGAGCTCCTCGAGCATCGCGTCGGGTGCGAGCAGCTGCACCCGGCTGTGCCGGGAGCGGCGACCCCGCAGGCGCGCGACCGCCTCGGCGGCAGGCAGGTCCAGCACCACCACCAGGTCCGTACGGCGCGCCGGGTCCAGGTTGCGCCACAGCCGTTGCGACACGTCGTGGTCGCTGCGCAGACCGAGGGTCCACAGGCGTTGCAGCACGCCCTCCTCGAAGAGGTGGACGCCGGGCCTGCGACGAGAGGCGGCGACGAGGTCGCGAGCCGTGAGCCACTGGGCCAGCACCGCGACGGTGTCGCGGGGACGGGACTGCCCGGACGCGAGCACGGCCGACGCGGCGGCGGAGGTGCGGAGCGGGTGCCGGGTGGTCTCCCGCAGCGCGCTCACGACGCGGCGCCGCACCCGCAGAGATGACGTCGCCGCGGCGGAGATGTCCCGGTCCGCGATCTCGCAGGACACCTTCGCCGCGTCGAGCCGCGCGCACGCCAGGCGGGCGACCGTGGTCTTGCCGGCGCCGGGAAGGCCGCACAGCTCGACGGCCAGCGACGCGGGCACGGGACCGGTCAGGGTCGGCCGAGCGCGCGGTAGGTCCAGCCGGCAGCGCGCCACACGGACGGGTCGAGGCAGTTGCGGCCGTCGACGATCGCCGGGCTGGCGACCACCTCGGCCAGCCGCACCGGGTCGATCTCCCGGAACTGCTGCCACTCGGTCAGCAGCAGCACGACGTGCGCGCCCTGGCAGGCGTCGAACACCGAGTCGGCGTAGCTGAGGGTCGGCCAGGACAGGCGGGCCTTGTCCATCGCCCGCGGGTCGTACACCTTCACGTGCGCGCCGAACAGGTGCAGCCGGCCGGCCACGTTCAGCGCGGGGGAGTCGCGGATGTCGTCGGACTCCGGCTTGAACGCCGCACCGAGGACCGCCACCCGCGCGCCGGCCCAGGGCCGGCCCACCAGCTCCGCGGCCATGTCGACGACGCGAGCGCGCCGACGCTGGTTGATCGCGTCCACCTCGCGCAGGAAGGTCAGCGCGTCGCCGGCGCCGAGCTCGCCGGCCCGGGCCATGAACCCCCGGATGTCCTTGGGCAGGCAGCCGCCGCCGAAGCCCAGCCCGGCGTCCAGGAAGCGTCGGCCGATGCGCGGGTCGTGCCCGATCGCGTCGGCCAGCACGGTGACGTCCGCACCGGTGGCCTCGCACAGCTCGGCCATCGCGTTGATGAATGAGATCTTCGTGGCCAGGAACGCGTTCGCCGCTGCCTTGGTCAGCTGCGCGGTGGCGAGGTCGCCGATGACCACCGGGGTCCCGGCGGAGATCGGCTCGTCGTACACCTCGCGCAGGATCTGCTCGGAGAGCTCGCCCCCGGCCCCGGAGGGGAGGCCGAGGACGAGCCGACCCGGGCGCAGCGTGTCCTCGATCGCGTGCCCCTCGCGCAGGAACTCCGGGTTCCAGGCGAGCACGGCGTCGGTGCCCACAGGGGCCATCCGCTGCAGCGTCTCCGTCAGCCGCTCGGCGGTGCCGACGGGGACCGTGGACTTGCCCACCACCAGGCACGGGCGGCTCAGCAGGGGAGCGAGGGAGTCCACAGCTCTCTCGATGTAGGACACGTCCGCCGCCAGCTCACCCTCCCGCTGCGGCGTCGACACGCACAGGAAGTGCACGTCGCCGAACTCCGCCGCCTCCGCGAAAGAGGTCGTGAAGCGCAGCCGGCCGGACTCGACGTGCTTGCGCAGCAACGGCTCCAACCCCGGCTCGTAGAAGGGCGGGCGGGCCTGCTGCAGCGCCTCGACCCGGCTCTCGTCCACGTCGAGGCCCAGGACCTCGAAGCCGAGCTCGGCCATGCATGCCGCATGCGTCGCCCCCAGGTAGCCGCATCCGACCACCGTCATTCGTCGCGCCATCGTCGCTTCCTCCCCAGGGTCCGTGTACAGGTTCCACAGTGACCTCTGGGGCGTCTGTGGACGCCCGTCGACTGCGGCAGCCGACGTACGACATTTGACGGATGCACGGGCCTCGGGGTCGGGAGTGTGCTGTCCAGGTCCGTCCGTCCGGCGTGTCCGGGTTCGCCCCCACACCGTGCGGCAGCTTAACCAATGGGGAGCAGAAAGATGAGCGCTGCAAGGAGAAAGTGGTCTGCTGTGACCACGACGGGGGCCCTGGTGGCCGCGTTGGCGGTACTACCGCAGCTGGCGGAGGCTGCGACGCAGTCGACGAACGTAGGGCCGGGTGACTCGACGCGCATGCGTCCAGCGCGGACGGTGCACGAGATCCCCACCACCGAGGTCGGGGTACGTCGTCCCACGGGACTGACCTACGACCCGGCCCAGGGCACGCTGCTGGTCACCGGTGCCCTGCCGAAGGGCGGCAGCGAGGTCGTCGCCGTCACGCCGGCCGAGAAGCCGCGCGGCCGGGAGGTGCGCCGCGCCCTCGGTGACGGCGTGACGGCGGCCTTCGACCCGAAGACCGACCGGCTCACCGCCCGCACCGCCGGGGTGGCCCACCCGGCCGGGTCGGCCTACACGCCGGACGGCACCCTGCACGTGCTCGACGCCGCGAACCACGCGATCGTCTCGGTCGCCCCGGACGGCACGGTCTCCCGCACCGCGCTGCCGCAGCTGGCGGGCAGGACCCTGCGGGGCCTGGCCTACCAGCCCGACCAGCGCCTGCTCTACGTCGCGGACACCTCCGGGGCCAGGGACACGATCTACGGCCTCGACGCGTCGGGCTCCGTGGTCCGCTCGCAGGACATCACCGACGCCAAGGTCGCGAACCTGCAGGCGATGACCTTCGCGCCCAGCGCGGACGCCACCGACCCGGCCGCCGAGCAGAACCTCTTCGTCGCCGACGCCGGCACCGCCACCAGCCTCGGCCGCGTCGCCGAGCTCACCCTCGCACCGGCTGCTGCTGCCGCCCCGTCCATCAGCATGGGGACGAGCAGGAAGGTCGAGACCGGGGCGGCCGGCACCTGGTCGCCGAACAGCCCGGACCCGGCCGGCATCACCTACGACTCCGAGACCCTGCGGCTCCTGGTGAGCGACTCCGAGGTCGACGAGATCCCGGGCCTGTTCACCAGCGGCAAGAACCTCTGGACCACGTCGCTGGCCGGCGTGGTGGAGACCCCCGGCACGACCGTGACCAACCCGGCGACCGGCGGCTGGTCCTCGGAGCCGACCGGCGTGGCCTACGACCGGCCGCACGGGCAGCTCTACGTCTCCGACGACGACCTCAACCGGATCTACATCGTCCCCGGTCCGGGGATCGACAAGCGGTGGGGCACCGCGGACGACTCACCGCCCACGAACATCAGCTCCTCGGCGATCGGTGCCACCGACAACGAGGACGTCGCCTACGACTCGAAGCGCAACAACCTGGTGCTGATCGACGGGGTCAACGACGAGCTCTACCGGCTCAACCCCGGTCCCAACGGGATCTTCGACGGGATCAAGCCGGGCAGCGACGACGTCGCCACCCACACGGACCTCGAGCGCTTCGGCATCGTCAACCCCGAGGGCGTGACCTACGACTCGGCCCGGGACGTGATGGTGGTCGTGGACAACAAGGGCCTCTGGGAGCTCGGTGCCAACGGCGCGCTGATCGACGCGGTGGACGTCTCGCCCCTGGGTCTCATGCTCGCGGCCGGGGTGGCGGTCGCTCCCGCCAGCGACGGGTCCGGCAAGACGAGCTACTACATCGTCGACCGTGGCAAGGACAACAACATCGTGCCGACCGAGAACGACGGCCGGCTCTTCGAGGTGACGCCCACGATGCCGGCGATCGGCGACCGGCCGCCGCTGGCCGACGCGGGTCCCGACACCGTCGCGGACGTCGGCGAGTCGGTCCAGCTGGCCGGCAGCGGCACCGACGACGACCAGACGGCCCTCTCCTCCACCTGGAGCAAGGTCAGCGGCACCGGCACCGCCACGTTCGCCGCGGGCACCTCGGCCGCCAGTGGCGTCTCCTTCTCCGCGCCGGGCACCTACGTCCTGCGGCTGACGGTGAGCGACGGGTCGCTCACCAGCACCGACGACGTGACGGTCAAGGTGTCCAACCCGGGCGCCAGCCGGACGGTCAGCGTGCCGATCACCGTGAGCAGCGACGACGCCCAGGAGGGTGGTCTCAACACCACCGGTGGCCAGTCCGTGCGGATCGACAGCCCGGACGACGAGCTGGGCAGCGACGGGACGGACCCGATGCTCACCGGCTTCAGGTTCCCGAACATCCCGATCCCGTACGGGTCACAGGTCGACAGCGCCAAGATCCAGTTCGGCGCCGACGAGGTCAACGCGAGCCCGGCCGCGTTCACGATCACCGGTGAGGCCGCGGACAACGCGGCGACCTACCGGACGACCGCGAACTCCATCTCGACGCGTCCCAAGGTGGGCAGCGTCGCCTGGGCTCCGCCTGCCTGGAACACCGTGAAGGAGAGCGGTGCGGCGCAGCTGACCCCGGAGCTGAAGACGATCGCGCAGGCCGTGGTCGACCGGGCCGGCTGGCGGCGCGGCAACGCGATGGCCTTCATGGTCTCCGGCACCGGGCGGCGCACCGCCCTGTCCTTCGACGGCGGTCTGGGCACTCCCACCCTGGTGCTGACCTACCGCACGCCCTCGACGCCGGTCACTCCGCCTCCCACGCCCACGCCGACGCCGTCCGCGCCGTCGCTGTCGCTGCGGACCAGTGCGCCCTCGCTGACCGCCGGTGGTGCGGTGACGCTGTCGGGCACCGTCACCCGCTCGGGTACGGCAGTCGCCGGCCAGGCGGTGGACCTGTTCGCCGCCCGGGCCCCGGGCTTCGTCGAGCAGCGGGTCAAGACGGTCACCACCGGTGCCGGCGGCGGCTTCTCCGTCACCGACAAGCCCTCGACGACCACCCGGTACGTCGTACGGGCCGCGGGTGGCGCGTCACCGGCCATGTCGGTGGTCGTGCGGCCGAGGGTGACCGCCGGGCTGTCCCGTGGCGTGGTGCACCGCAACCGCCCCGTCTACGTCCGCGGCAGCGTGCTGCCCGGCTCGTCGGGCCAGCGCGTCTACCTGCAGCGCGCGGTCGGCAAGCGGTGGGTCTCCGTCAAGCGCGGCGTGACCACGTCGTCGTACCGGTTCGGGCTCCGTCCGACCCGGGTCGGCAGCTACCGCTACCGCGTGGTGGCCAGCGCCAACGCCGGCCGAGCCGCCGCCACGAGCCGCATCCTGCGGCTTCGGGTCATCCGCTGAGGCAGATGTCCGCACGGCGTACTCGGCGTACGTCTATCGACCGAGGTCCACGGCCTGGCGCGCTCGTAGCGTGACAGGTCGGACCACGACAGGTCCCTGGGGGCGACGATGGGAAGAGCAGTGACGACGTCTGGTCGACTCCACGTGCTGCACGTGGTGGTACAGGCAGGCCCGACCAACAGCCAGTGGAACGAGCACTGTCTGCCGATGGCCGACCAGCACGTCATCACCGTGTGCTCGCTGCTCCCGTCCACCGTCGCCCCGGACCCGCGGATCCGCCGGTACGACGGAAGCGGGTCACGTCTCGGGGCCCTGCGGGTGCTCCGCTCAGCACTCCGCAGCGGCGGCTACGACGTCGTCCACGTTCATGCGCCGTCGAGCGCGGCTCTCCTGCTCGGGGTCGCGGCTCTCGGCCGGCGGCGCATGGACGACGTCGTGTTCACCCTGCACAACTCGTGGCCCAACCTGCGGCGGCGCAACCGCCTGCTGGCGGCCCTGGCGATGGCGGTGATCCCCACGTCCGTGGCCTGCAGCACCTCGGCGGCCGACAGCATCCCGGGCTGGGTCCACCGGTTCGCCCGGCGGCCGGTGCAGGTCGTCACCAACGGCGTCGACGTGCAGCGGGTGCTGAAGGCCGGGGAGGAGGCGCCGCCCGCGCCCTCCGCCGACGCCGGCCGCACGGTCGTCTCGATCGGCCGGCTGATCCCCATCAAGGACCAGGCCACCCTGCTCACCGCCTTCGCGAAGGCGTCCCGCCCGGGCGACCGGCTGGTCGTCATCGGGGACGGCCCGCTCCGCGGCGACCTGGAGCGACTGGCCGGCCGGCTCGGGGTGGCCGACCGGGTCGAGCTCCCCGGCCTCCTGCCCAGGGACGAGGTGTACCGCGTGCTCGCGGGCGCCGACGCCTACGTCTCCACCTCGCGCGGCGAAGGTCTGCCGCTGTCCGTGCTGGAGGCCCTCGCGGCCGAGCTGCCCGTGGTCCTCTCGGACATCCCACCCCACCAGGAGGTCGCGGCCGCCACGGCCGCCGCCCGCCTGGTGCCCGTCGGCGACGCGCGCGCGTTCGCCGACGCCCTCACCCGTCTCCTGGCCCTGCCCCTCGAACAGCGCGAGGCGCTGGGGCGGTCCGCCAGGAAGGCAGTCACCGACGCGTTCAGCGTCCACTCGATGACCCACGGCTACGCGCGGATCTACGCCTCGCTGCGTCGTGGTGACCGGCAACCGATCGGAGCAGCAGCATGACCCAGGACATCGCCGTCGCAGAGGTGAGCCGTCGTATCTTCCGGTACTGGTGGATCCCCGTCCTGCTGGCAGTCATCGGACTCGCCGTCGGGGTGGGTGCGGCCCGGACCGTCCCGGCTCCCCACCGCTCCCAGGCCACGGTGCTGGTCGGCTCGACCGAGGGCTCGGTCACGCACAGCTCGACGATCAAGGCCAGCCAGGACCTCGCGGCGTTCTACGCGGACATGGCCCGGCGTGAGGTCGTCCTCCGCCCGGTCGCGCAGCGGCTGAACCTGCGCATCCCGTGGGACGTGCTGCGCAACCAGGTCAGTGCGGTGGTCCCACCGCAGAACCTGCGGCTCGTGCAGATCACCGTCGTCGACCCGAACGAGAAGCAGAGCCGCCGGATCGCCAACGCGGTCGCCCGGCAGCTGGTCATCTTGAGCCCGCCGCTTCCCGGCGGCAACGAGCAGGCCTTCGTCAACAACCAGGTCACCCACCTGAAGGCGACCATCGCCGACGGTGAGGCCGAGGTGGCCCGTCTCAAGGACGTGCTCGCGCACACCTCGAGCTCCACCACCCAGGACGACATCCGCAAGCAGATCCGCACGCAGCAGCGGCTCGTCGGCTACTGGCAGCGCGCGTACGTCGAGCTGATCTCCGTCGAGCCGTCGTCGGACGCCGGCGGCCTCCAGATCCTCGACAGCGCCAACCCGGTCACCACCATGAACCGCTCGGCCACCGTCAAGCAGGCCGGTGTCGGCGCGGTCGGCGGGGCAGCCATCGGCCTGGTCATCGCCTGGATCGTGTCCGGTCGCCGGGCCCGCGAGGACGGGGCCTACCAGGCGCGGTACGCGCGTCCGTCGGCCCCGCCCGCGGCGGGTACCCGCGACCCGGACCTGGCCATGCGGCCGACCGGCCCGGTCCATGACCCGGGAGCAACCCACAACCACGTCGGCGGAGTCGCCACCAAGGAGAAGGCAGGACGATGACCGCACACGTCGATGGACAGCAGCCGCTGTCCGTACCGGTGCCGGGGGAGACCGGAGTCGACGGCGAGCACATGCTCGCACTCGAGCTCGTCGCCCGGCTCTGCTCGGAGCTCGCCGACGAAGGGGTGCTCTACAACCACTGGAAGAGCAACGAGGCCATCGGCCGCTCGATGAGCGGCGACAACGACCTCGACCTTCTCGTGGCGCGGCAGGACCAGGGCCGCTTCCTGGAGGTGCTGGCCAGGCTCGGCTTCAAGGCCGCGTCGCTGCCGCACGCACGAGAGGTGCCCGCAGTCGTCCACTACTACGGGCTCGACGAGCGCTCGGGGCGGCTGGTGCACGTGCACGCGCACTTCCGGCTCGTCCTCGGGGACGACACCACGAAGAACTTCTGGCTGCCCGTCGAGCGGGCCTACCTGGAGTCCTCCACGCACGCCGGGCTCTTCCCGCTGCCCGCACCCGAGTTCGAGCTCGCGGTGCTGGTCCTTCGGCTGGTGCTCAAGCACGCCACCTGGGACGCGATGCTGCAGATGCGCGGGGCGCTGTCCGCCAGCGAGCAGCGCGAGCTGGCCTGGCTGGAGGCCCGCACCGACTGGGAGACGGTCGAGGGGGTCGTCCGCGACCACCTGCCGTTCGTCCTCGACGTGTGGCCGCTGTGCCGGCGCGCCCTGGAGCCGGGCTGCCCCCGTCACGTCCGCGTGCAGGCGTCGCTCGCGCTCACCGGCGCGCTGCGGGCCTGTGCCCGCCGGAGCGCCGCCCACGACCAGACCCTTCGGCTGGTGCGCCGGGTCACCTGGGGCGGCAAGCGCTTCGTGCTCCGCAAGCCCACCCGCAAGCGGCTGGTCGCCGGCGGTGCCGTCGTCGCGCTGGTCGGTGGGGACGGCGCCGGCAAGAGCACCGCGGTCGAGGGCGTCTCGTCCTGGCTGTCGCGGGCCTTCGTGGTCCGCCGGGTGCACCTCGGCCGGCCGCCGAAGTCCGTGACCACGCTGACGGTCAAGGGTGCGCTGGTCGCCGGCCGCCGGGTCGGGCTGTTCCCGGAGCTCGCCGAGCCCACCACCCCGCCCGACGACCTGACCCGCGCGCCTTCGACGGCCTGGCTGGCCTGGCACACGCTCACCGCGCGGGACCGGCACCGGCTGTACGCCCGGGCCCGTCGCGTCGCCGCCAACGGAGGCATCGTGGTGTGCGACCGCTTCCCGCTGACCGAGATCCGGTCCATGGACGGGGCCCGCACCACGTGGGCCGAGGGCATGCCGGGGCTGTCCCGGCTGGGTGCCCGGCTGGTCCGGCTCGAGTCTCACTACTACGCGGCCTTCGGGCGGCCCGACGTCCTGGCCGTGCTGCGCGTCGACCCCGAGGTCGCGGTCCGACGCAAGCACGACGAGGAGGAGCACTACGTGCGACGCCGGTCCACCGAGGTCTGGCAGACCGCGTGGGAGCCGCCGGTCGTGGTGGTGGACGCGGGCCAGCCCGCCGCGACCGTGCTCGCCGACCTGCGCCGAGCGGTGTGGGAGCGGCTGTGACCGGAGGCGTCGTCGAGCTCGCCGGCCCCGCGGGCGCCGGCAAGACGACGGTCGCGACCGCGCTGACCCGGATGCTTCCGGGGACCCGCCTGGGGCCGCCCCCCGGCCGGTTCGCGACGGTGCGCGCACTCGTTCCGGCCACCCCGATGCTGCTGGCGTCCCGGTCGGCCGCCGGCGATGGGAAGCGGTGGTCACAGCCGGAGATCCGCAGCGTCGGCTACCTGCTCGCCTGGCAGCGGACGCTCGCCACGCCCGAGCCCGGCCGGCTGCTGCTGCTCGACCACGGCCCCGTGTTCCGGCTCGCGATGCTCGTCGCCGGACGCCCCGCCGCGCTGCGGCACTCCGTGTTCGGGCCGTGGTGGCGACGCACCGCGGCGGCCTGGGCGGGACTGCTGGACGAGGTCGTGGTGCTCGACGCGCCCACCGAGGAGCTGATCTCCCGCATCGAGTCGCGCCCACGTGAGCACCGGGTCCGGGGCGCCGGCCGGTCGGAGGCCGAGCGGTTCGTCGACGACTACCGCGTCGCGTTCGACGAGGTCCTGCGGGCCCTGTCCGACCTGGGCACGCCCGTCGTACGCGTGGACACGGCGGCGCCCCCGGACGCGGTGGCGGACGACGTACGCTCCCGGCTCCTGGCGAGTCCCGCCGGGGGCTCGCGATGAGGACCGGGTCGGCGCGGGTGGCACGCGGCGGGGGGCGACGCGACGAACCGACGCTGACCTTCCGCGCGTCGCTGAACGCCCTGGCCGCCCTCGTCGACTACGGCGCCCGGGCCGTCGTGCAGCTGGTGCTCGCGCCGCTGCTCCTGCGCTACCTCGGCGACGCCGGCTACGGCATCTGGCAGGTGCTGCAGAAGCTGATCGGGCACACCACGCCGGCCGGCGGCCGCCCGGGCGAGGCCCTGAAGTGGACGGTGGCGCAGGGGCAGCGGACCAGTGCCAGCACGGACGAGGCCGAGATCACGCGGCGCCGGCAGCAGGTCGGCACCGCGATCGCGGTGTGGGCCATGTTCCTGCCCCTGGTCGTCGTGCTCGGCCTGGTGCTGGCCTGGATCTCGCCCGACCTGGTGCACGCCCACCCCGACCAGGTGTGGATGGTCCGGGCGGCGGCGGTCGTGCTGGTGCTCAACGTCGTCGTGCTCGGGATCGCCGCGGTGCCGCAGTCGGTCCTCCAGGGGGAGAACCTCGGCTACCGCCGGCTCGGGCTGTCCACCGCCATGCTGCTGATCGGCGGAGCGACGGCCGCCCTGGCGCTGTGGGCGGGTTACGGCCTGGTCGGCGTCGCGATCGCCACGGTGCTGACCACGGCCCTGTCGGGGCTGACGTACCTGTACATCGTGCGCGGGCAGGTCAGCTGGTGGGGTGTGCGTCGACCGGCCCGCGGGACGGTGCGCGCGTTCGTCGGGCTCAGCTGGTGGTTCCTGCTGTGGAACCTCGTGATGCAGCTGGTCAAGGGCAGCGACGTCATCGTGCTCAGCGCGATCGCGGGAGCGTCGCTGGTCACCGTCTACACGCTGACCAGCTTCGTGCCGCAGTCCGTGACCGACCTCGTCTTCATGGTCATCTCCGCGACGATGCCGGGGCTCGGCGGGCTCGTGGGCGCGGGCGAGCTGGACCGCGCGGCCCGGGTCCGCAACGAGACGATGGTGGTGTCCTGGCTGGTCTCGGTCGGTGCCGGCGCGACGATCATCGTCTGGCAGCCGGCGTTCCTGGCCATCTGGGTGGGGGAGAAGTACGACGCGGGCACCCTGGCCACGGTCCTGATCTGCGTGATGGTGACGCAGCTGGCGCTGATCCGCGTGGACTCGAACGTCATCGACCTGACCCTGCGGGTGCGGGCCAAGGTGCTGCTCGGGCTCTTCTCGGCCCTGCTCGGCGCGGGCCTCGGGATGCTGCTGGCCGGGCCGTTCGACCTGGGCATCTCCGGTCTGGTCACCGGACTCCTGCTCGGGCGGCTGCCGCTGACCGTGGCCTACCCGGTGCTCGTCGGGCGCCTGCTGAAGCGGCACCGGGTGGTGGACGCGCGCGCGGTCGCCCGTCCGCTGGCCGCGTCGGTCCTGCTCTGCGCGGTGGCCGTCCTGCTCCGCCCGTTCGCCGCGGCCGAGGGCTGGTTCGCCCTGGTGTCCCTGGGCTCCCTGTCGGCCGCCGCCCTGCTGCTGCTCGCCTACATCACCGGACTCGACACCGTCCAGCGGCGCAGCGTGCGCCGTCGGGCCATGCGGGTGGTGCACCTGCGATGACCGACCTCGTGCCCGAGCGCACCGGCTCCCCGACCCGCGACCGCGTCCCGGTCGCCCTCGTCACCTCCTCCATGGAGGGCGGCGGCGCCCAGCGAGCCGTGGCCAAGCTCGCGACCGGCCTGGCCCGACGTGGGCACGCCGTCGACCTCGTCCTCGCGCACGCCCGTGGGCCCTACCTCGCCGAGATCCCGCCCGAGGTGCGGGTCGTCGACCTCGACGCGCGCCGGCTCGCGACCGCGGTGCTGCCGCTGGCGAGGTACCTGCGCAGCGAGCGGCCGCGCGCCGTGCTCTCGGTCCTCGACTACGTCAACGTCGTCTGCGTCGCCGCCCGCGAGCTCGCGCGCTCCGACGTACGGCTGGTCGTGAGTGAGCGGAACACCCTCTCGGTCGCGGTGGCGAACACCACCCGGCGTCGTACCCGCCTGCTGCCGACGCTGGTCCGGTGGGCCTACCCCCGCGCGGACGCCGTGGTGGCCGTGTCCGAGGGCGTGGCCGACGACCTGGTCAGTGGTTTCGGGCTGGCGCCGTCGTCGGTGCACGTGCTCAACAACCCGGTGGTCACCCCGGAGGTGACCCAGATGCGGAGCCGGCCGCCCGCCCACCCCTGGCTGCGTGACCCCTCCCTGCGGGTCGTGCTCGCGGTCGGCCGGCTCGTCGCGCAGAAGGACCACGCCACGCTCGTCGACGCGTTCGCGCGGGCCGGTCTCGGGCCCGACGTACGCCTCGTCGTGCTCGGCGAGGGACCGCTGCGGCCGGAGCTCGAGGCGGCCGTCGCCAAGCACGGCCTGACCGGGGTGGTCGACCTCCCGGGCTTCGTCGACAACCCGTACGCCGAGATGGCGGCCGCCGACCTGTTCGTCCTCCCGTCCCGCTGGGAGGGCTCGCCCGGCGTGCTCATCGAGGCGATGTCCTGTGGCGTGCCGGTGGTGGCCACGGACTGCCCCAGCGGACCGCGTCAGATCCTCGACGGCGGGCGGTACGGCCGCCTCGTGCCGGTGGCGGACGTGGACGGGCTGGCGCAGGCGCTCGCCGACGGCGTCGCGGGCCGCGTGGCCGCGCCGCCACCGGAGAGCTGGACCGGCTACACCCAGGACCTCGTCGTGGACCGCTACCTCGAGGTGCTGCTCGACGGGAGGCACGGATGAGACGCGCTGTCTACTTGCTGATGCTTGCGATGATCTTCACGCTGCCGTGGGAGAACGTGCTCTCGCTCCCAGGCCTGGGGCGCGTCAGCAAGCTCATCGGTCTGCTCGCGGCGGCCACCTGGGTGGCCTCGGTGGTCCTCAGCGGCCGGTTCCGAGAACCCAGGCTCACCCACTTCCTCGCGCTGCTGTTCGTGGTGTGGAACGGCCTGAGCATGCTCTGGACCGTCGACGGCAGTGCCACCCAGGGCCGCGTCGTCACCTACGCGCAGCTGCTCGCCCTGATGTTCATCATCTGGGACACCGTCGACACGATGCCGCGCGTCCACGCCACGTTGGTGACCTACCTGGCAGGTAGCTACGTGACCGTGTCGGCGCTCCTGGTCGGGTACGTCGTCCGGGGCGCCGCGTCCGAGCGGTACGGCCGGGTGACCCTCGGCAGCTTCCACCCCAACGACGTCGGCATGATCCTCGCGGTGAGCGTGCCCGTGGCGGCGTACCTCATGTGGGTGCCACCCGCGCGGCTGCACGAGTGGCGGCGGCTCTGGGCGGCCGGCTGCCTCGTCTACGTCCCGCTCGCCGCGTTCGCCGTGCTCGTGACCGGCTCCCGCGCCGCCCTGGTCTCGATGATCCCGGGTCTCGCCTACCTGTTCTACCTGCTGACCCGGCGGCACAAGGGGGTCGGCATCGGCACGCTCGTCGGACTGGTCGTGGTGGGCGTGCTGACGATCCCGTTCGTCCCGGCCCGGGTGCTGTTGCGCCTCGAGGGCACCGACGCCGCGCTTCGCGCCGGCAACCTCAACGAGCGCGAGACGATCTGGTCCGAGGCCATCCGGCTGATCCGCGACAACCCGATCCTCGGCAGCGGGGGCGGTGCCTTCCGGGCCGCGGCCGTCGGCGCGAACAAGGCCCCGCACGACCTGGCCCTCGGCCTCCTGGCGGAGGTGGGCGTGATCGGCTTCGGGCTCTTCGCCGCGATGCTCGTGACCGCGCTGCTGTCCCTGCGCCGCGTCGAGCCGCTGCTGCGCGGCATGTGGATCGCGGTGTTCACCGCCTGGCTCGGGGCGGCCCTGCTGCACAACTGGGAGGCTCGCAAGCAGACCTGGATGCTCATCGCCCTCGTCGTCGCCTGTGGCGCCCTCGAGACGGCCCGTGGCCGACCGCCGGCACCGTCCGGCGCCGAGCCCTCCGGCTTCGAGCCCGACGACAGCGAGTCCGACGCTGTCGAGACCGGCGACTTCGCGCCGCCCGTCGCCGAGGAGACCGAGGAGCGGTATCGCGGCGAGCACGTGGCCGGGGAGCATGCCGCCGGTGACCGAGACGTGGCGGTGGTGCCGTCGTTGCCTGGGTACTCCTGAGCGAAGCGGGGCGCGGCGGTCGGCGTATCGATCAGAGCGTGTGTCCCACTCGGTCGCGGGATGCAGCACGACCGGACGGCTGACGCGTGACAGATGGTTTCTCAGGAGGCCGGGCGCCTGCGTTGCTTCTGCAGCAGGATCTCGGACTCAACGGGCACGAACCCGGCCCATCGTCGATAGCGCGCATCCACACGTTCTGGTCGTCGCTGCTTGTCCGAACGCGGGCCGTTCCGTGGTCGCGGGCGACGAGGAGCGAGGGATCTTGACTGCGGTACCAAGACGTCGCCCTCGGTGCTGGGTGAGGACCATCGTCCCCTCGATCTGCGTTGGCCTTGCAGTGTCGGCTGCCACGACCAGACAGGTCCAGTCGGCGACGACGCCTCGGGCGGTGACCGCTATCGATTCGACCGCTGTGCGTCCCTGGCTCTGCCACAGCGAGATCTCGTCCTGGTAGGCCGGCCGCGAGACTGGAGACGGCTGCCCAGTTGAGCTGACCGTTGGGCGCCTCCCCTCCGCGTCCACGAGCCCTTGAGCACGCCGACCTGGGCCTGGAGGTGATCAGGGACACCGTTCAGGTAGGTCGAGACCACGTAGCCCTCCGGTGGCCGCAGTGGTGGAAGGTCGGCTCCGACCAAGTCCAGCTCGACAACGGTCTCGGTGGTGGCACGGGCGTACCCAAGGGCCTGTGCGAAGTTCCTAGCCAGTCCTTCGATGTCAGCCGCCGCGGGGCGATAGGCGCTCGCCACGAACCGGCATGCCCGCCCTGGGCTCTTGTTTTCCACTGCCTGAACAAGC
>DASTGV010000078.1:0-2351 GCA_035718765.1 Nocardioidaceae bacterium | reverse complement strand
CGGTCTTCTTCACGGCCGGGGCCGGCGTGTCGGCGACGGGACTGCCGTCCGGAGTGGGGTCCGGGCTGGTCTCGGGAGTGCTGGTCTCCGCTGCTGCCTCGGTGGTGGTGCTGTCGTTCTCGTCGAGCATCTGCTCTCCTCGGCTCCCGGGACGCCGTCAGACGGCGTCCGCACGGGAGCGATGTCGGTGGCTCGACCGGGTGGACCGGCCGGGCACAAAGCCTGCGGGCGGGCCCGTCACGGGCGCGGGTGCGCCGAGCCGGGCATCGGCGACATCCTCCGGCGGAGCGTCGAGAGGCGACCACTGACGCTGTCCGCGGTCACCGACGTCGTACGACCGTCCCTGTCACCGACGGTCACGCCGTGTCGCGGTTGAGTGCCAACGGATCGCCCACCGTGCCGTGCACCGCATCCAGCGGGCCTTGGGCGAGCCGCTCGTGCAACGGAGCGGACCCGGCCTCGAGCCCCGCGAGAGCGCGGAGTCCGGCGAGGACGTCGTCGGGTCTCACGGCCGGGGTTCCGTGCCGCAGGACCACTTCGAGTATCGCACACGAATCCCCCGAACCGGACCGCGTCGAGGTCATGGACACGACCGCGGCCCGGCAGTCGAAGGTGCGCAGCCCCTTCTTGGTCATCCTCTCGACCAGCACCTCGTCCGCCTCCAGGAAGGCGCGCACCGCGCGGTCCGCCGCCTCCGGGTCGAGCCCGGGGACGGTGGTCCGCCACACGCTGGCCTCCAGCAGGTCGGCCAGCGACCCGCCGGAGGACTCGACCACCTCCAGCACGTCCAGCCCGTCCGGGAGCGCCTCGTCAAGGGCGGTGAGCACCTCGGCGGGGTCCACGGTGCGGGCCAGCCCGATCTCGAGGTACTCCGCCTCGCTCGCGGCGCCGGTCGGCGACGCCCCGGCGTACGAGATCCGCGGGTGCGGGTTGAACCCGGACGAGTAGGCCATCGGCACCCGGGCGCGGACGATCGCGCGCTCGAAGGCCCGCGAGAAGTCGCGGTGGCTCGTGAACCGGAGCCGCCCGCGCTTGGCGTAGCGCACACGGAGCCGCTGGACCGGTGGGGCCTGCTGCTCGGGTTGGTCGCGCACGGCCGCACCCTACCCGCGAGACCGCCGCGGTCCGTGCGCGAGGATGTCGCGGTGATCGCCACGCACGAGACCACCCCGCACACCGACACCCGCGCCGAGCGGGTCCTCGTGGTGGTCGGGATCGTGGTCCTGGCGTTCAACCTGCGGCCCGCCGCGGTGTCCGTGGGCCCGGTCCTCCGCGAGATCATCTCCGGCCTGGGGATGAGCAGCACCACCGCCGGCGTGCTCACCACGCTGCCGGTGCTTTCCTTCGCCGCCTTCGGTGCCCTGGCGCCCTGGCTGGCGCGGGTGCTCGGCCTGCACCGGGTCACCCTGGTGTCCCTCTTCTGCGTGGTCGGCGGTCTCGGGCTGCGGTCGCAGACGTCGAACGTGCCGCTGTTCCTGCTGCTGTCTCTGCTCGCGCTGGCCGGGATGGCCACCGCGAACGTGCTGCTCCCGTCGCTGGTGAAGCTGCACTTCCCCAACCGGGTCGGACTGATGACGTCGATCTACACCACCTCACTGGCGGTGGGCCTGACCCTGTCGTCGGTGCTGACGGTGCCGGTGGCCGACCACTTCGGGTCCTGGCGCTGGGGTCTGCTGGCCTGGGCGCTGACCGCCGCGGTCGCGGCGCTGCCGTGGTTCGGTCTGCTCCGCCACGACCAGGCGCCCGAGGGCGTCGCCCGGGGCATCTCCCTGGGCCAGGTGGCGCGCACCCGGCTCGGCTGGGGCATGGCGCTGTTCTTCGGCTTCCAGTCCCTGCAGGCGTACTCCGTGTTCGGCTGGTTCGCCCAGGTGTACCGGGACGCCGGCTTCTCCCCCGGTACGGCGGGCCTGCTGCTCGGCGTGATCACCGCGATGAGCATCCCGCTCTCGTTCTGGCTGCCGGCCTGGGCCGCCCGCCTCGAGCACCAGACCTGGCTGATCGTGGGCCTGGTCGCCTGCTACCCGCTCGGGTACGTCGGCCTGATCGTCGCGCCGGTCGCCGGTGCCTGGCTCTGGGCCGTGCTCGTCGGCGTGGCGGCGTCGGTGTTCCCCGTCGTGCTGACCCTGATCGGCCTGCGGGCCCGCACCAGCGAGGGCACCGCGGCGCTGTCCGGCTTCACCCAGTCGGTCGGCTACCTGATCGCCGCCATCGGGCCGTTCGGCATGGGCTTCGTCTACGACCTCACCGGCGGCTGGACCGTCCCGCTCATCGGGCTGATCGTGCTGGTGGTGCCGCAGCTGCTCGCCGGTCTGTCGGTCGCGCGCCCGTCGTACATCGAGGACGCGATCGTC
>DASTGV010000077.1:0-6376 GCA_035718765.1 Nocardioidaceae bacterium | reverse complement strand
GCGCTGCCGGACCTGATCGGCTCCGGGATCGACTGCATCGAGCACGGCACGGGGCTCTCCGCCGACCTCGTCGACCAGATGGTCGCGAACGGGGTGGCGCTGGTGCCGACGGTCAAGCAGCTGGGCAACTTCCCGGCCTACGCGGACGCCGGGCGGCAGCGGTTCCCCGCGTACGCCGACCACATGATGCGGCTGCACGCGACCCGGCGCGAGGTGATCGGGGCGGCGTACGAGGCCGGTGTGGCGATCTACGCGGGCACCGACGCGGGCGGTGTGCTGCCGCACGGCCTGATCGGCCAGGAGGTGGCCGAGCTGGCGACGTACGGCCTGTCCAACGAGGACGCCCTGGGCGCCGCCTCGTGGCGGGCCCGGACGTGGCTCGGGCTCGACGACAACCTGGCGGAGGGGACCACCGCCGACTTCGTGGTCTTCGACGCGAACCCCCTCGACGACCTGGGCGTGCTGGGTGACCCGAAGCGGATCGTGCTGCGCGGCGTCGTGGTGGGCTAGGAGGCGCCCTCGGCGCGCAGCGACGACATCAGGTCGACGAGGTCGTTGACCACGCCGCGCACGACCGGCAGCCGGGTCAGCCGGGCCAGCTTGTCGACGAGCGGCACGGCCCGGTCCACGAGCACGCGGGTGCGTGCCTGACCGGGGCTGCGGTCGTGGACCCAGAACAGCACCACGCCCATGTGCAGCAACCAGAGCAGCTCGGGCATCTCGCGGCGCAGGGCCGGGCTGAGCCGCAGGTCGGAGCCGTCCAGGACCCGGCGGAAGATCTCGATGCTGGCGTCGCGGGCCGGCGCCGACTCGGGGCTGAAGGGGGAGAGCGGGCTGGTCGGCTCGGCGGCGTTCTTGAAGAACTTGCCGGCGAACTCGTGGTACGGCGCGGCGACCTCCACCCAGGCCAGGAACACCCCCCGGAGCCGGTCCGCGAACGCCTGGGTGCCGGCGAGGGCGACCTCGGCGGCCCGGGCGTGCTCGACCTGCATCTGGTCGTAGAACGCCTGGACCAGGTGCTCCTTGGAGCCGAAGTAGTAGTAGGCGTTGCCCGCCGAGACGCCGGCCTCGTCCGCGATGGCGCGCATCGTGGTCCGGTCGTAGCCGCCGGCCCGGAACAGCCGCAGCGCGGCATCGACGATCGCCTGCCGGGTCAGCTCAGCCTTGGGGGAGCGGTTCGCAGGATCCGGCACAGCCAGCACCGTAGTCACCTCCCGCCGCACCTGTCGTGAGGGCGCGCAGGCCGGCGGCCGCGTACGCCGCACCCCGGGCGAACGGCAGCCACGCGGGCCGGGCCAGGCGCTCGGCGAGCGGCCGGTGCGCGGCGGTCGCCCAGAGGCAGACCACCCAGGCGTACTCCCGGACGTAGACCGACCCGTCCGGGCCCACGACGGTCACCTCCCGCAGGGTGCGGTCGTGGTCGAGCGTGGGGAACCGCCGTCGGGCCTCGTCGGACGCCGCCGGCACGAGCACGAGGGGCACCAGTGCCGGCTGCGCGGCGAGCCAGTCCCGGAACCGCGTGCACAGCGGGCACCCCGCGTCGTACAGGACGGTGTAGGGGGTCATGGCGGGTCAGCGTCCCTGCGGGGCGGCCGGCTGGGGCAGGTAGCCCTGCGGCGGGACCGGGGGCGTGCGCAGGCTCTCCATCCGGCTGCGGCGGCGGATCGTGTTGAACACGTAGACGTTGCAGAAGTGGATGACGCCGAGCAGCAGCATCACGATGCCGATCTTCACGCTGAGCACCTCGATCAGGCCGCGCAGGGTGTACACCTCCCGGCTGACCCGCAGGTAGAGCGTCACGAAGCCCAGGTTGAGCAGGTAGAACCCGACGACCAGCAGCCGGTTGACGGCGTCGGCGAGCTCGTCGTTGCCGGCGAACACGTCGTGCAGGAAGACCCGCCCGTTGCGGGACAGGGTGGTGGCCACCCACACCGTGAGCGGGACGGCGACGAGCAGGTAGCTGAGGTAGGTGGCGACGGTCATCACGGCGGCGGCTCCTTCTTGAACGTGTTCAAAACCTGTGACGTGACCGTAGCACCAAGTTTTGAACATGTTCAAGAAGTGGGATGTGCTCGGAGAGTCACTTGATTTTCGTTCGGCCCCGGCGATCTGGCAGAATGCGCTGCCGAGTCCTGTGCCTCCGGTCCCTCTCAACCGGCCGGCGCGGGCCCCCGAGCGGCGACGCGCCGGCCCCACCGGCCGCGGCAGCCCTCACCACCACAAGATTCCAAGGAGACACCACACTCGTGGCCGTCAAGATTCGCCTGAAGCGTATGGGCAAGATCCGTACGCCGTACTACCGCGTCGTCGTCGTCGACTCCCGCAAGAAGCGCGACGGCAGGGTGATCGAGGAGATCGGCAAGTACCACCCCAAGGAGGAGCCCTCGCTGATCGAGGTCACCTCCGACCGGGCGCAGTACTGGCTCGGCGTGGGCGCCCAGCCGTCCGAGGCCGTCGAGGCGCTGCTCAAGGTCACCGGCGACTGGCAGAAGTTCAAGGGCCTGCCGGGCGCCGAGGGCACCCTGCGGACCGCCGAGGTGCGGAGGTCCAAGCTGGACCTCTTCAACGAGGCCCTCAAGGAGGCCGGCAGCGAGCCGCAGGCCGAGGCCGTCACCAAGAAGACCGCCGCCAAGAAGGCCGACAAGCCGGCCGACGACGCCGCCGACGCCCCGGTCCCGGCCGCGGAGACCTCCGAGGGCGCGACCGCGGACGCCGAGGAGGCCGAGGTCAAGGCCGTCGACGCCGAGAAGCAGTCCGACCAGCCGGCGGAGAGCTGAGCGGCATGCTGGCCGAGGCGCTCGAGCACCTGGTGCGAGGCATCGTCCGGCATCCGGACGACGTCATCGTCAACGACAAGCAGCTGCGCCGCGGGTCGGTCCTGGAGGTCCGGGTGCACCCGGACGACCTGGGCAAGGTCATCGGGCGCGGCGGCCGCACCGCCACCGCGCTGCGCACCGTCATCGGTGCGCTGGCCGGCAAGGGCGGCGCGCGCGTCGACTTCGTGGACGTCGACCGGCGACGCTGACCGCGTCGGGCCGGCACCGGACCCAGCACACGACGAGGCGGGTGGCCCACGGGCCCCCGCCTCGTCGTCTTCTGAGTCAGCCTCCGGGCAGCCGCCGTTCAGGGAAGGGAACCAGGTGAGCGAGAGCCACCCCGAGGTCGTGGTCGGCCGGATCGGCAAGGCGCACGGCGTCAAGGGCGAGGTCTCGGTCGAGCCGCGCACCGACGAGCCGGAGCGTCGGTTCGCCGACGGGGCGGTGCTGGCCACGCGCACCCCGCGCGGGGACGAGCCGCACGGCGCGCAGCGGCCCGCCGCCTTGACCGTGCGCCGCACCCGCTGGCACCAGTCCCGGCTGCTCGTCACCTTCGAGGGGGTCGACGACCGCACCGCCGCCGAGGCGCTGCGCGGGCTGTCGCTCGCGGTCCGGGTCGACCCGGCCGAGACCCCCGAGGACCCCGAGGAGTTCTACGACCACCAGCTGGTCGGCCTCGCGGTCTCCACCACCGACGGCGAGCCGGTCGGCGAGGTGGCCGACGTGGTGCACGGGACCGCCCAGGACCTCCTCGCCGTCCGCACGCCCGACGGCCGCGAGGTGCTGGTCCCGTTCGTGAGCGCGCTGGTGCCCGTCGTCGACGTGCCCGGCGGCCGGGTCGAGATCGCCGACCGGCCGGGTCTGCTCGCACCGCTGCCGGACGACGAGGCCTGAGCGTGCGCGTCGACGTCGTCTCGATCTTCCCGGAGTACCTCGCGCCGCTGCGGCTCTCGCTGGCCGGCAAGGCGCAGGACAGCGGCGTCCTCGACGTCCGCGTGCACGACCTGCGCGACTGGACCCACGACCGGCACCGGACCGTCGACGACACCCCGTACGGCGGCGGCGCCGGGATGGTGATGCGCCCCGAGCCGTGGGGGGAGGCGCTGGACGCGCTGGCCACCGACGGTGCGGTCCTGGTCGTGCCCACCCCGAGCGGCGAGCCGTTCACGCAGGCGCTCGCCGCCGAGCTCGCGACCGTCGAGCACCTGGTCTTCGCCTGCGGCCGCTACGAGGGCATCGACCAGCGGGTCCTCGACGAGGCCGCCACCCGGATGACGGTGCGCGAGGTGTCCCTCGGCGACTACGTCCTCAACGGCGGCGAGGTCGCGGCGCTCGTCGTCACCGAGGCGGTGGCGCGGCTGCTGCCCGGGTTCATGGGCAACCCCGACTCGCTGTCCGAGGAGTCGCACGGCGAGGGCGGGCTGCTGGAGTACCCCGTCTACACCAAGCCGGCCTCCTGGCGCGGCCACGACGTCCCGCCGGTGCTGCTGTCCGGGGACCACGCCAGGATCGCGGCGTGGCGGCACGACCAGGCCGTACGACGGACCGCCGCCCGCCGCCCGGACCTGCTGCACCCGAGCCGCACGCTCACGGTCGCCGGGATCCAGGACGCCGAGGTGCGGACCGCGACCCCGTCGGACGCCGGCGAGCTGCTGACCCTCCAGCTCGCCTGCTGGGTGCGCGAGGCGCAGGCCAACGACACCCTCGACATCCCGCCGCTGCGCGAGGACCTCGCGGCGGTGCAGGCCTGGCTCGGGACGTGGACCACGTTCGTCGTACGGTCCGGGTCGAGGCTGGTCGCCGCGGTCCGCGGCCGGCTGGAGGGGGACACCTGGGAGGTCGGCCGGCTGATGGTCGCGCCCGACCTGCGCGGGCGCGGGCTCGGGCGCTGGCTGCTCGGGCACGTCGAGTCCGCGGCCCCGGCGGAGGCCCGGCGGGTGTCGCTGGTCACCGGGGCGCGCAGCGAGGCCAACCTGCGGATGTGCAAGAAGGCGGGCTACCGCTTCGACCGCGTGCAGCCCGACGACACCGGGGTGGTCCGGCTGTCCAAACCCGTGCGCCGGCGCTGACCGCTCGATTTCGTCCGCGCCCGGCCGCTGTGGCAAACTGGTGCGCCGCATCCGTTGCGTCCCGGCGACTCGCCCAGCACCTGGTCGAGGGCCGGCGGACCACCTGCCACAGGGGGCGTTCCGCACGGCGCAGAGCACGGATGGGCCGAAGTTCGTACATCCCCGTTCCGCGGGTGACCTGTGGCGCCCACGAGGAGACCCCCATGACCAACGTCATCGACCAGATCGCGGCCGGCACCAAGCGCGACGACATCCCCGAGTTCCGGCCCGGCGACACCCTCAAGGTGGACGTGAAGGTCGTCGAGGGCAACCGCTCCCGCGTCCAGGTGTTCCAGGGCATCTGCATCCGCGTCCAGGGCTCCGGCGTGGGCCGCACCTTCACGGTCCGCAAGGTCTCCTTCGGTGTGGGTGTCGAGCGCACCTTCCCGCTGCACACCCCGATCATCGACAAGATCGAGGTCGTGACCCGCGGTGACGTGCGGCGCGCGAAGCTCTACTACCTGCGCAACCTCCGCGGCAAGAAGGCCAAGATCAAGGAGAAGCGCGAGTCCGCGCCGACGCGCTGACGCCTCCGCTCCTCCCTTCGCGTTCCACTCGCCGGATAGGCTCGCCTGCGTGACCCACGTGCCCGATCACGACGTCTCGACGGGTACGACGCAGCCGGTGCCGCCCTCCCGGCGCGGCCGTCGCCGCGAGCAGCTGCCGATCTGGCAGGAGATGGTGCTGCTCCTCGCCATCGCCCTGGTGCTCGCCATCGTCATCAAGGCGTTCTTGATGCAGGCGTTCTACATCCCGTCCGCGTCGATGAACGACACGCTGGTCAAGAACGACCGGATCCTGGTGCAGAAGGTCTCCTACTGGGGCGGCGGTCCGCAGCGCGGCGACGTCGTGGTCTTCTCCGACCCGGGTGGCTGGCTGGACCCGACCGAGACCCAGGCGCCGGACAGCGCCGTGGCCCGGGCGCTCGAGCTGTTCGGGCTCTACCCGACCGGCGGACACCTCGTGAAGCGGGTGATCGGCGTCGGCGGCGACGAGGTCAAGTGCTGCGACGCCCAGGGCCGGATCACCGTCAACGGCGTGCCGCTGAACGAGAAGTCCTACCTCGCCAGCGGTGAGCGGCCCTCGATGATCAACTTCGACGTCAAGGTCCAGCCGGGCTACGTCTGGGTGCAGGGCGACAACCGCTCCAACTCCGCCGACTCGCGCGTGCACCTCGGCGACCCCGGCGGGGGGCAGGTTCCCGTCGACGACGTCGTCGGCAAGGTGTTCGCCGTGGTCTGGCCCCTGGGGCACGCCAAGATGCTGCACACGCCCGCCACGTTCGACTCCGTCCACTAGGCGCAGGTCCATGTCCGCACTGCCCCGAGGTCTCACGGTCCGCAAGGACGCGGGTCTCTACGGCTACGAGCGCGCGCTGCGCCGGGTCGGGCTCGAGCCGGTCGCCGGCGTCGACGAGGCCGGGCGCGGCGCCTGCGCCGGACCGCTCGTCGC
>DASTGV010000076.1:0-5203 GCA_035718765.1 Nocardioidaceae bacterium | reverse complement strand
GCGGTCGTGAGGGCCGTCGGGTCGGCCAGCCCGATGTCCTCGCTGGCCAGGATCACCAGCCGCCGGGCGATGAAGCGCGGGTCCTCCCCCGCCTCGACCATCCGGGCCAGGTAGTGCAGCGCCGCGTCGGCGTCCGAGCCGCGCACCGACTTGATGAAGGCGCTGGTCACGTCGTAGTGCTGGTCGCCCTGCCGGTCGTAGCGCACCGCGGCGCGGTCGACGGCGGTCTCGGTGGTGGCCAGGTCGACCTGCTCCAGGCCGCGGGCGACGGCCGCGCCGGCCGCGGCCTCGAGGTAGGTCAGCGCGCGGCGCGCGTCCCCGCCGGCCAGCCGCACCAGGTGGTCGAGCGCCTGCTCGTCCAGGGTCACCCGCCCGGCCAGGCCGCGCTCGTCGGTGAGCGCGTCGTCGACCACCCCGCGGATGTCGTCGTCGGTGAGCGGCTCCAGCGTGAGCAGCAGCGAGCGGGACAGCAGCGGGGAGATCACCGAGAAGAAGGGGTTCTCGGTGGTGGCGGCGACCAGGGTCACCCAGCGGTTCTCGACGCCGGGGAGCAGGGCGTCCTGCTGCGCCTTGGTGAAGCGGTGCACCTCGTCGACGAACAGCACGGTCTCGGGACCGCCGCGGACCAGCTGCTGGCGGGCGGAGTCGATGGCCGCGCGCACCTCCTTGACGCCGGCCGCGACGGCCGAGACCTCGACGAAGCGCCGGTTGGTGGCCTGGCTGACGATCGAGGCGATGGTGGTCTTGCCGGTGCCGGGCGGTCCCCACAGCAGCAGGGACATCGGCTGGTCACCCTCGATCAGCCGGCGCAGCGGCGAGCCCGGCGCCAGCAGGTGCTGTTGGCCGACGAGCTCGTCGAGGGTGCGCGGCCGCATCCGGACCGCCAGCGGCGCCGAGGCGTGGGTGTTGCCGGCGAGCGTCCCGGCGGGGCCGCCGCCGGGCCCGTCAGCCGGCCCGGCGCTGCCCGCGCCCATCTCGAACAGCCCGTCCACGCCGGTCACCCTATCCGCCGGTGCAGCGACCGCCGACGGGCACCGTCCGCCAGGGCGACCCGGTCAGAGCGGGGTCGACCCAGTCTCAGCAGCGGTCAGCGGCGGGTGCCGCCCTCACCGCGCTGCTCGTCGGTCATCCCGGCACCGATGCCGGCGGAGCCGACGAGGGCGTCGGACCGCTTCTTGTGGGTGGCCAGGTCGGTCCAGGTGTCGGCGTAGCCCGAGCGGCTGAAGTCCTCGGTGGAGGCCTCGGCGCCGGAGACCTTGTTGCCCTGCCCGTCGACCCCGAGCGCGCTCAGCGTGATCGGGCTGGTCGGCATCGCGCCGTACTCACCCGCGAAGTGGCAGGCGACCTTGTGGGACTTGCCGATCTGCAGCAGCGGCGGCTCGACCTTCGCGCAGATGTCCTGGGCCATCCAGCAGCGGGTCCGGAACCGGCACCCCGAGGGCGGGTTGATCGGGCTCGGCACGTCACCCTCGAGGCGGATCCGCTCGCGGCGACCCCCGACGGCGGCCTGCTTCACGTCCGGCACGGCGGACAGCAGCGCCTGGGTGTAGGGGTGGTGCGGGGTGCCGTAGAGGGTCTCGCGGTCGGCGATCTCGACGATCTTGCCGAGGTACATCACCGCGATCTCCGGGCAGAAGTGCCGCACCACGGCCAGGTCGTGGGCGATGAACAGGAACGCGATGCCGAACTCCCTCTGCACGTCCTGCAGGAGGTTCACGACCTGGGCCTGGATCGACACGTCGAGCGCGGAGACCGGCTCGTCCGCCACCAGCAGCTTGGGCTTCAGGGCCAGCGCCCGGGCGATGCCGATGCGCTGGCGCTGACCGCCGGAGAACTCGTTCGGGTACCGGTTGTAGTGCTCGGGGTTCAGGCCGACGACCTCGAGCAGCTCCCGCACCCGGTCGAGCACCTTGTTCTCGGGGACCATCTTGTGCACCCGCAGCGGCGTGCCGACGATCGTGCCGACCGTGTGCCGCGGGTTCAGGGACGAGTACGGGTCCTGGAAGATCATCTGGATCTCGCTGCGCAGCGGCAGCATCTGCCGGTTCGACAGCTGGCCGATCTCGCGACCGTCGAACTTCATCGACCCCGACGTCGGGTCGTAGAGGCGGGTGATCAGCCGGCCGGTGGTCGACTTGCCGCAGCCGGACTCCCCCACCAGCCCGAGCGCGCTGCCGCGCTGCACCTGGAACGAGACGCCGTCGACGGCCTGCACGTCGCCGATGCTGCGCCGGATGATGCCGGAGGACTTGATCGGGAAGTACTTCTTGAGGTCGGTGACCTCGAGGATGGGCTGGCCGCTGCGGTTGCTGCCGTCGTCGCGCGAGGCAGCGTCGACGTCGGTTCGGGTCATGGAAGTCATTGTCTTCGTCACCGCTTCTCGGGTGCGACGGACCCGGAGCCGGGCGTCGCGTCGTGGCCGGTCGTGTCCGCCCCGTCGCCGACCGAGTCGGCGTTCGAGTCGGCGATCGTGAGCTCGACGAGGTCCGGCGCGATCTCCGGCAGCACCTCGGACTCGTAGATCGCGTCGGCGTTGGCCAGGTGGCACCGCTTCGTGTGCCCGGGCCGGTTGCCGACGACGAGGTCGGGGAGCTCGGTCCGGCACAGGTCGCCGGGCACCTTGTCGACGTGTGCGCACCGCGGGTGGAACGGGCAGCCGGTCGGCGGGTCGAGCAGGCTCGGCGGGTTGCCGGGGATCGGGATGAGCCGTGCGTCGGTGTCGGCGCTGACGTCGGGCACGCTCGAGAGCAGGCCCCAGGTGTAGGGCATCTCCGGGTGCGTGAGCAGCTCCCTGGTCGGACCGTGCTCGACGGCCCGGCCGCCGTACATCACCAGCACCTCGTCGGCCATCTCGGCCACCACGCCGAGGTCGTGGGTGATGATGATGATCGCGGAGTTGAAGTCCCGCTGGAGCTCCTGGAGCAGGTCCAGGATCTGCGCCTGCACGGTCACGTCGAGGGCCGTGGTCGGCTCGTCGGCGATCAGCAGCTTCGGGTCGTTGACCAGCGCCATCGCGATCATCGCGCGCTGGCGCATGCCGCCGGAGAACTGGTGCGGGAAGTCGTCGACCCGGCTCTTCGGCTGCGGGATGCCGACGCGGTCGAGCATCTCGATCGCCTTCGCCCGCGCCTTCGACTTCGAGACGCTGTTGTGGGCCAGGTAGGCCTCCGAGATCTGCGACCCGATGCTGTAGAAGGGGTGCAGCGAGGTCAGCGGGTCCTGGAAGATCATCGCGACGTCGCCGCCGCGGATCGAGCGCATCTTCTCGCTGGACAGGCCGATCACCTCGCGGCCGCCGACCCGGATCGAGCCGGACATCCGCGTCCGCTTGTAGTCGTGCAGCCCCATGATCGCCATGGAGGACACGCTCTTGCCCGAGCCGGACTCGCCGACGATGCCGAGCGTCTTGCCCTGCTCGAGGGTGTAGCTCATGCCGGTGACGGCCTGGACGAGCCCGTCCGCGGTGGGGAACCGGACGGTGAGGTCGTCCACGACGAGGTAAGGCTCGGTGCTGGGGTCCGCCCCGACCGCACGCTCGGAGGGCCGGTAGGAGGTCTCGGTCATGACAGGCGCACTCTCGGGTCGATGACGCTGTAGATGATGTCCACGATCAGGTTGGTGACCACCACGAACGCGGCGGCGATCAGGACGGTGGCGGAGATGATGGGCAGGTCCTTGGTGCCGATCGCCTGGAGGCCGGTCAGGCCGATGCCCTGGATGTCGAAGATCCGCTCGGTGAAGATCGTGCCCGCCAGCAGGTAGGCGAACTCGAGACCGAAGATGGTCACGACCGGGACGATCGCGGCCCGCAGCGCGTGCTTGAGGGTGATCCGGCGCTCGCTGAGGCCCTTGGCCCTCGCGGTGCGCACGTAGTCCTCGTTCATGGACTCGATCATCGAGCCGCGGCTGAAGCGGGCGTACTGGGTGGAGGAGGAGATGCCGACCACCAGCCAGGCAAGGATGAGGCCCTTGAACCAGGCGATGGGTCCCTCGGTGAGCAGCGGGTGGTAGCCGCTCTCCGGGAAGATGCCCCACTTGCTGATCAGCAGCAGGTAGGCGAGCAGCGCCAGCAGGTAGTAGGGCACCGCGTTGATGACCAGGCTCACGCCGACGATGCCCTTGTCCGCCAGCGTGCCTCTTCGTCTGGCTGCGAATATGCCGCTGCTGACCCCGACGAGCAGGAAGATCACGGCGCTGCCGAGGGCGATCGACAGGGTCGCCGGGAACTTGCTCATCAGGTAGTCCGTGACGTTGACCCGGAGCTTGAAGGAGACGCCCAGGCAGGGGGCGGGGCACTTGATGGTGATGGCGCCGGCCTCGAAGTCGTTGCCGGCGACGATGCCCTTCATGTACTCGCCGTACTGCTGGGCCACCGGCCGGTCGAGACCGAGCTGCTGGGTGATGTTCTCGAGCCGCTGCGGCGTGCACCGGGTCTCCGGACAGTAGGCCAGCGCGGGGTTGGCCGGGCCGTAGAAGAACAACGCGAAGACGGCCATGGACACCACGAGGAGCACGAGCAGCCCCGAGATGACGCGACGGACGATGTAGCCGAACATCCGTGGATACTCCTCAAGCTTTGGAGCGGGCGACCGTCCGGCTTCGCTTGTGGCGACCAGGCGGTGGGACCCGACAGTACGCCGGGTCGGCGATCAGTCGTTGCAGGGGGCCGTGCGTCCCGATGGGGGCGGGTCTTGGTACCCGCCCCCACCGGGGTTGCACACTCGGTGACGAGGTTCCGTCACCGAGCTCGGATCACTTGGTGATGTACATCCGGGCGAACGTCGGCATGCCGCGCACGTTGTCGTTCGCCATGCCGCCGACCTTGGAGCCGTGGATCATGGCCGTGCCGGAGTAGCCGGTGTTGACCGCGGGGTAGTACTTCGTCTCCATGGTCTTGTCGAACTGACCCCACGCCGGAGCGGCCTGCTCGGGCGTCATGGTGTCCAGGATCTTGTTCTGCTGGGCGTCCATGTCGGCCTCCTTGAAGTTGGCCGGGTTGGGCATGCCCTCGACACCGACGAGGCTGCCGGCCCACTGGGCCGGGAACCACGAACCACCGGTCGGCCAGTCCGAGCACCAGCCGCTGGAGCGGACGTTGATCGGCGACTTCGGGTCGGTGCGGTCGGTGCGGATCGTCTCCAGGGTGGAGGCGATCGGGGTGGCCTTGAAGCCGCCCGCCTGCAGCCCCTTGACGATCTCGTTC
>DASTGV010000075.1:0-4185 GCA_035718765.1 Nocardioidaceae bacterium | reverse complement strand
GGCGGCATGTCCGTGCGTTTCGTCGGCCGAGCCGAAGCCTTGGCGGTGGCCGATCAGCTGTGACGACTGGCCCCTAGCCCAACCGCAGGATCGTCTCCTCGATTGCGGTTCGACGTCCCGGCGCGAAGGACACTTCGGTGTCGATGATTCGAAACCCGGCCTTCTCAAGCACCCGAAGCGAGCCGGCGTTGTCGCTTGCAGCTCGGGCATGGAGGGGGCGAGTCCGAACTACTTCCAAGAACAAGGCCAGAGCCTGACTAGCGATCCCACGCCCCCATACCGCGCGGTCCACCCAATACGTGACCTCGGTCTGTCCCTCCACGACAAAGCTGGCGATGCTACCGACCCAGTCGCCCTTCCAGGTGATCGCGCGATTCGTGTTCTCGGGCGACTTCATCACCCGGGACATGTGTGCGTCGAAACGCTGCCGATCATGCGGGTCTTCGGGCGTGAATGCCGCCATCCTGACCGACTCCGGATCACTCATCTGGCGAAACAGCGCGTCCAAGTCAGACTCGTGCAATGGCCGGAGTGCGACCGACTGCTCGCCGAAGTCGTCCACGCCTCTGAACGTACTGGGCAGGGCCGGCGTCCTGGTCGTGACGTGGCTCATCTGGTCCGGCGAGGACGCGGCTGAGGCCTGATTGAGACTAGAACTGAGACCAGAGACCAAACGCCGGGTCGGACTCGATGAGCCCGTCCCGGCGTTTCCGCTGGTCAGCGTGGCGGAGGATAGGGGATTCGAACCCCTGAGGGCTATTAACCCAACCCGCTTTCCAAGCGAGCGCCATAGGCCACTAGGCGAATCCTCCGCCGGAGAGGGTACCGGTCGTACGTCGTGCCGACGAAATCAGCCCGACTTGGGGCCGCGGGACCCTCTCACCTAGACTTCGGGGCAACCCCCCGTGCGGCGACATCTCGCCCAACTCCCCCAGGGCCGGAAGGCAGCAAGGGTCAGTGAGCTCTGTCGGGTGCGCGGGGGGCCTTTTCATGCCCGCTCCCGGTCCGGTCGGCCGCGCCGGTCCCGGCGCACGGCCGGTGGTCGACCGCGGCCTACCGGCTGTCGGACCCGCTCGTTAGGGTTCAGGCGTGGAAGCACCCCTCGCCCTCTACCGCCGCTACCGGCCGGAGACGTTCGCCGAGGTCATCGGCCAGGACCACGTCACGACCCCGCTGCGGGCGGCGCTGAACAACAACCGGGTCAACCACGCCTACCTCTTCTCCGGGCCGCGCGGCTGCGGCAAGACCACCAGCGCCCGGATCCTGGCCCGCTGCCTCAACTGCGAGAAGGGCCCCACCGACGAGCCGTGCGGCGTGTGCCGCTCCTGCACCGACCTGGCCCGCGGCGGCCCGGGTTCCATCGACGTGATCGAGATCGACGCGGCCAGCCACGGTGGCGTCGACGACGCCCGCGACCTGCGCGAGCGGGCGTTCTTCGCCCCGGTCAACAGCCGCTACAAGGTCTACATCATCGACGAGGCGCACATGGTGACGCCGCAGGGCTTCAACGCCCTGCTCAAGCTCGTCGAGGAGCCGCCCGAGCACCTCAAGTTCGTCTTCGCCACCACCGAGCCCGACAAGGTGATCGGCACCATCCGGTCCCGGACCCACCACTACCCGTTCCGGCTGATCCCGCCGCGCACGCTGTCGGACTACCTCCGTGCGCTGTGCGACCTGGAGGGCGTCACGGTGGACCCGGCCGCGCTGCCGCTCGTGGTCCGGGCCGGCGGCGGGTCGGCCCGGGACACGCTGTCCGTGCTCGACCAGCTGATGGGCGGCGCGGGACCCGAGGGCGTGACCTACGACCTGGCCACCGGGCTGCTGGGCTTCACGCCCGACACGCTGCTCGACGAGGTCGTGGACGCCTTCGCCGCCGGTGACGGCCGGACCGTCTTCGGCGTCGTCGACAAGGTCATCGAGACCGGGCAGGACCCGCGCCGGTTCACCGAGGACCTGCTGCGCCGGCTGCGGGACCTGGTGATCATCGCGGCCGTCCCCGACGCCCCGGCGACCGGGCTGATCGACGTACCGCAGGACCAGGGGGAGCGGCTGACCGCCCAGGCGGCCCGCTTCGGGCGCGCGGACCTCAGCCGGTCCGCCGAGCTGGTCGCCGACGGCCTCACCGAGCTCAAGGGCGCCACCGCCCCGCGGCTGCTGCTCGAGCTGATCTGCGCTCGGGTGCTGCTCCCTGGCGCCGACCACGGCACCGAGGGCCTGATGGCCCGTCTGGACCGCATCGAGAAGCGGCTGTCCATCCAGGGCACGCCCAGCGCCGCGGCCGGAGCCCCGGCAGCCGCCCCGACGACGCCGGCCGCGTCCGCGCCCCCGACGGCCGCTCCGGCCCGCCTCGGGCCACCGCCGACCCGCCGGCCGGAGCCCGAGTCCACGGCGGTGGAGACCCCGGCGGCCGAGACCCCGGCGGCCGAGACCCCGGGGGTCGAGACCCCGGTGGTCGACCCGGACACCCGGGCCGTCGAGCCGGAGACCCGGGTGGTGCAGCCGGTCGAGACCACGATCCAGGCCACCCCACCCGAGCCGCCGACCCGGACGGCCGAGCCGGTGAGCGGTCCTGACGAGCGGGACCAGCCGGCAGCCGCGCAGCCGGCGGCCGCGTCCGCCACGTCGGGCGGCCTCGGACTCGTCGACGTACGCCGCCTCTGGCCCGACCTGCTCGAGGCGGTCAAGCTCAAGCGCCGCTACACGTGGATCCTGCTCAGCCAGAACGCCCAGATCGCCGCCGTCGACGACAAGACCTTGACGATCGCCCTCGTCAACGCGGGCGCGCGCAACTCGTTCAGCAGCGGCGGCAGCGAGGAGATCCTCCGGCAGGCCGCGATCGACGTGATCGGCCACGACTGGCGCATCGAGGCGATCGTCGACCCGTCGGCCCAGCCCGGCGCCGAGCCGCCGCTCCAGGTGACCCGGCCCGCCGTGCCGGACCCCGCACCGTCCGCCCCCGAGCCGCCGGCCGCGCAGCCGGAGCCGGGGGCGCCGCCGCGCCAGCCGGTCGACCCGGAGTCGATCGCGAGCGCGCGGGGGGCCATCCAGGACACCCGGCCGGCCGGTGGCCCGCGGCAGGGTCCGCCGGCAATCTCCGACGCGGACGCCGACCGCGACGACCCCGACGCGGACGACCACAGCCTCGGCGGTGCGCAGCTCCTCCAGCGCGAGCTCGGTGCGAGCATCATCGAAGAGATCCCCCACGACTGACCCCCGGACCGAGAGAGACAGACCATGACCCAGGACCAGAACCCCTTCGGCGAGGGCGGCTTCGACTTCAACGCTCTGCTGCAGCAGGCCCAGCAGATGCAGGAGCAGGTGGCCTCGGCCCAGCAGGAGCTCGCGGCGACCACGGTCGACGGCACCGTCGGTGACGGCCTGGTCACCGTGACCGTCAACGGCACCGGCGAGCTGGTCGGCGTCCGGATCCGCAAGGACTCCTTCGACCCGTCCGAGCCCGAGGACCTCGAGGACCTCATCGTCGCCGCCTACCGGGACGCGGCCGCGCGCGCCCAGGAGCTGGCGTCGCAGAAGCTCGGCCCGCTGACCGGTGGGCTCGGGGGCGACGCGGAGGGCGGCGGGTCCGGCCTGCCGCTCGGGTTCTAGGACACCGACGGCTCGATGTACGAAGGTGTCGTCCAGGACCTGATCGACGAGCTCGGTCGGCTCCCTGGCGTGGGGCCCAAGAGTGCCCAGCGCATCGCGTTCCACCTGCTCCAGGCCGACCCGGTCGACGTACGCCGCCTCGCGCAGGTGCTCGTCGAGGTCAAGGAGCGGGTCAAGTTCTGCTCGATCTGCGGCAACGTCGCCGAGGAGGACACCTGCCGGATCTGCCGGGACCCGCGCCGCGACCCGTCGCTGATCTGCGTGGTCGAGGAGTCCAAGGACGTGGTGGCCGTTGAGCGCACCCGGGAGTTCCGCGGCCGCTACCACGTGCTGGGCGGCGCGATCTCGCCGATCGACGGCATCGGACCCGACGACCTGCGGATCCGGGAGCTGATGACCCGGCTCGCCGACGGGGTGGTCACCGAGGTCATCCTGGCCACCGACCCGAACCTCGAGGGCGAGGCCACCGCGACCTATCTCACGCGCCTGCTGCGGCCGATGGGGTTGCGCGTGACGCGCCTGGCGAGTGGACTGCCGGTAGGCGGAGACCTGGAGTACGCCGACGAGGTGACCCTCGGG
>DASTGV010000074.1:0-2727 GCA_035718765.1 Nocardioidaceae bacterium | reverse complement strand
CTCGAGCAGAACATGGAGCCGCAGACGCTGCTCTTCGACGCGCTCATCCCCTCGCTCGAGGAGGTCGGCGCCCGCTTCGAGCGCGGCGACTTCTTCGTGCCGGAGATGCTGATCGCCGGTCGCGCGATGGCCGGCGCGATGGAGGTGCTGCGGCCGCTGCTCGCCGACACCGGGGTGCAGACGATCGGCAAGTTCCTGATGGGCACCGTCAAGGGCGACGTCCACGACATCGGCAAGAACCTCGTGAACATCATGCTCGAGGGCGCCGGCTTCGAGGTGATCGACCTCGGCGTCCAGGTCGCGCCGGAGAAGTTCGTGGAGAAGATCCAGGAGCACCAGCCCGACATCGTCGGCTTCTCGGCGTTCCTGACCACCACCATGCCGATGTTCAAGGCCAACCTGAACGCGCTGGAGAAGGCCGGCCTGCGCGACCAGGTCATCGTGATGGTCGGCGGCGCGCCGGTCACCCAGGAGTACGCCGACGCGGTCGGTGCCGACGGCTACGCCCCGGACGCCTCCGCGACCGTGAAGCGGGCCAAGGACCTGCTGCAGAAGCGCCGGAGCCTGGTCAGCGCATGATGCACGAGACGACCCTGCGCGGCACCGGCACCGAGGTGGTCATCGGCCACCACCGGCCCTTCTGCCTGATCGGCGAGCGGATCAACCCGACCGGGCGGCGGATCTTCCAGGAGCAGCTGCGCGCCGGGGACCTGTCCGCGATCGAGCGCGACGTGGTCGCCCAGGTCGACGGCGGCGCCGACGTGCTCGACGTCAACATGGGCGTGCCGATGACCGACGAGCCCGAGCTGCTGGCCACGGCGATCCGGATGGTGCAAGGGCTGACCGACAAGCCGGTCTGCATCGACTCCTCGGTCGTCGAGGCGCTCGAGGCCGGCCTCGCGGCGTACGACGGGCGGGCGCTGGTCAACTCGGTCACGGCCGAGGACGACCGGATGGCGCTGATCCTCCCGCTCGTCAAGAGGTACGACGCGGCGGTCATCGCCCTGCCCAACGACGCGGAGGAGATCCCGATGGAGGCGGACCGCCGCCTCGAGCTCGTGCAGCACATCGTGGACGTCGCGACGAAGGAGTACGGCATCGCCCTGCAGGACATCGTGATCGACCCGCTCGCGATGCCGATCGGCGCCGACACGACCGTCGTGAACACCACGCTCGAGACGATGCGCCGCATCCGCGAGGTGCACGGGCTGAACATGACGTGCGGCGCCTCCAACGTGTCCTTCGGCATGCCCGACCGGCACTCCCTGGGCGCGGCGTTCCTGCCGATGGCGATGACCGCCGGCCTCACCAGCGCGATCATGGACACCCGCAGCCCGCAGATCGTGGGCGCCGTCAAGGCAGCGGACCTGCTGCTCGGCCACGACGAGTGGGGTGGCAGCTGGATCGCCGCGCACCGCAAGAAGCAGGCCGCCGCCACCGGATGAGTGAGACACCCATGGACCAGCCGCCCGACGTGCAGGTCGACGCGCTCCGGCGCGAGGGCCTCATCGAGCCGCCGGACGGTCCGGGCACGCAGCCCCACGACGGCTCCGGCCGGGTGCAGCTGTCCTTCTCCCCCTCCGGTCGTGACGTGCGCGTGCCGCCGGGCGTCAGCGTGTTCGACGCGGCGAGCTGGAACGGCATCGCGATCGACTCGACCTGCGGCGGGCACGGCACCTGCAAGAAGTGCAAGGTGCAGGTGCTCGACGGCTCGGTGCCCGTGCACCGGCTCGACCAGCGCTCCTTCACCCCGGCCCAGCTGGCCGACGGCTGGCGGCTGGCGTGCCTGGCCCAGGCGACGCAGGACCTGAAGGTCGAGGTCCCGCCGCTGACCACCCGGCCCAAGGCGGCGACCCTCGGCGTCGGACGCCAGGTGATCCTGCGGCCGGCGGTGCAGAAGCGGTACGTCGAGCTCGCCGAGCCGACCCTGTCGGACCAGCGCACCGACCTCCAGCGGGTGCGCGACGCGATCGACGACCTCGAGCTCACCCCGGACCTGCACGTGCTGCGCCGGCTGCCGGGCGTGCTGCGGCAGGCCGACTACAAGGTCACCGCGGTGGTCGTCGACGAGGCGCTGATCGACGTCGAGCCGGGCGACACCACCGACCGGCGGTTCGCGATCGCCTTCGACCTCGGCACGACCACCGTGGTCGCCACCCTCATCGACACCGCCACCGGCACGCCCGCGGCGGTCGCGTCGATGCTGAACAAGCAGCAGCCCTTCGGCGGCGACGTGATCACCCGGATCAGCGCCACGATGATGGACCCGCTGGCCGCCGACCGGCTCCGCGACGCCGCCCAGGACACCCTCGCCGAGCTCACCACGGACGTGCTCAAGGAGGCGGGCGTCGAGCCGCAGGAGGTCTACGAGGTCGCCCTCGCCGGCAACGCGACGATGACCGCGCTGGTGCTCGGCATCGACCCGGAGCCGCTCGGCGTCGCGCCGTTCATCATGTCGAGCCGCACCCTTCCGTCCCTGCTCGCCTCCGACCTCGGCCTGGTGCTGCACCCGCGGGCCCGGGCCGTGGTGTTCCCGGCGCTGGGCGCCTACGTCGGCGGCGACATCGTCTCCGGGATGCTGGCCACGGGCATGGACCGCGACAAGCGCACCCGGCTGTTCATCGACGTCGGCACGAACTGCGAGATCGTGCTCAGCGACGGGGACACGATCCTCTCCACGGCGGCGCCCGCGGGCCCGGCGTTCGAGGGCGGCGCGATCCGCTGCGG
>DASTGV010000073.1:0-3487 GCA_035718765.1 Nocardioidaceae bacterium | reverse complement strand
CCCGCGAGCCGCAGCCAACGGACCCGGCGGCGCGACCGCAGCGCCCGCGCCGAGACCACGACGTCGTTGTGGAACCGGCGGGCCAGCTCGACGCGGGCGCAGTCGCGGGCCAGCTCGTCGACCAGGGGCCGCACCGTCGGGTCGTCCCGCAATGACTCGACGGCGGCGGGCTGGGCGAACACCGCCCGCAGCGCCTGGGACAGGTCGGACTCGGCCGCCTCGAACTCCTCGGGCCCGGCGTTGCGGGCGTGGTTCGCCGCGTCGAGCAGCACCAGCCGGCTCGGCGGGTCGAGCACCTCCGACGAGGCGAGCTCCAGCGTCGCGCCCGACCGGCGCAGCAGCTGGGCGTCCAGGGTGCCGCGGGCCACGTCGATGCGGTGGTGCATCCGGTCCAGCCGGTTCGCGGTCCAGGTCAGCCACAGGCCGACCACCAGCACCACGGTCAGCAGCAGGACGAGCCACCAGCCGGTCATCGCACGCCTCTCGCGACCACGGTCTCGTAGACCCGCAGGATCTGCCCGGCCACGGCGGACCAGTCGTAGCGGCGCACCGCGGTCCGGGCGGCCTCGTCGAGCGCCTTGCGCCGCTCCGGGTCGTCGAGCAGCGCCGTCAGCTTCGTGGCCAGGTCGGCGACGTCGCCGTTGGTGAACAGGACGCCGTACGTGCCGTCGTCCAGCAGCCGCCGGAAGGCCGGGATGTCGCTGGCCAGCACGGTCGCCTCCGCCGCCATCGCCTCGACGAGCACGATCCCGAAGCTCTCGCCCCCGGTGTTGGGCGCGACGTACACGTCGGCGGTGCGCAGCGCGGCGGCCTTGTCCTCGTCGGAGGCGCGGCCCAGGAACGTCACCCGGTCGCGGACGGCGTCCGGCAGCATCTGTCGGGCCTCGTCGACGTCGCCGCCGCCGACGACGAGCAGCCGGAGCCCGGGACGCCCCGCGGCGACGGTGCCGAAGGCCGCGGCGAGCAGCGGGAAGCCCTTGCGGGGCTCGCCGAGCCGGCCGACGAACGCGACCGTCCCGTCCTCGCCGCGCCACTCCTCGCGCGGCTGTGCGGTGGCGAACCGGTCGACGTACAGGCCGTTCGGGATGACGACCGGCTCGCCGCCGACGTGGCTGACCTGGGTGCCGCGGGAGTACTCCGAGACCGCGATCCGGGCGCTGATCTTCTCCAGGCTGGGTCGCAGGATCGCCGCCGAGGCGGACAGCGCGCGGGAGCGCTCGTTGGAGGAGTGGTACGTCGCGACGACGGGGCACTCGGCGGCCCAGAGGGCGAGCAGCGACAGGCTCGGGGTGGCCGGCTCGTGCAGGTGCAGCACGTCGAAGTCGCCGTCGTGCAGCCAGCGCCGGACCCGGGCGGCGGCCACCGGACCGAAGGACATCCGGGCCACCGAGCCGTTGTACGGCACCGCGACCGCACGCCCCGCGGGCACGACGTAGGCCGGCAGGTCGTCGCTCTCGCTCGGCGCCAGGACGGAGACGTCGTGGCCGAGCGCGATCAGCGCCTCGGCCAGGTCCTTGACGTGGTTCTGCACTCCCCCGGGGACGTCGAGGGAGTACGGGCAGACGATGCCCACCTTCACGTGAAGACCTTCTGCATCATGTGCCAGTCCTGCGGGTGCGCGCGGATGGCCCCGGTGAACACGTCCGCGACCGCCTGCATCATCGTGGCGATCCCCTCGTCGCCGTCGGCGTGCGGCACCGGCGGGTGGAAGGTGACGACCAGCTCGTCCCCGGCGTAGTGCAGGGTCACGGGCACGAGCGGCGCACCTGTCCGGCGGGCGAGCACGGCCGGCCCGCGGGGCATCCGCGCGGGGGTGTCGCACAGCCGCACCTCGACCGACGTGCGGGACAGGTCGCGGTCGGCGAGCAGGCAGACCAGGCCGCCGCCGCGCACCCATTCCTCCAGCTTGGGCATCGCCGCGTCACCGCCGGTGAGCGGCAGGATCTCCATGCCGAGCTTGCGCCGGTAGGCGACGAACTCGTCGTAGAGCCGCTCCGGTCTCAGCCGCTCCGCGACGGTGCACGCCGGCGCCACCTCGGCGCACGCCCAGGCACCGGCCCAGTCCCAGTTCGCCATGTGCGGCAGGGGTACGACGACCCCGCGGCCCTGCGCCATGGCGTCGCGCAGGTGGTGCTCGTCGACCGTGCGGGTGCGTCGTACGACGTCCTCGATGGGCCACGACGGGAGCCGGAACGACTCGCACCAGTAGCGCAGGTAGGACCGCACCCCCTCGTGGGTCAGGTCGTCGAGCTCGGCCTCGGACAGGTCCGGGCGGGCGACGCGGAGGTTGGCGCGCAGCCGGTCGACGCTCTTGCCGCCCCGGCGGTGGATCTGGTCCGCGATGGCCCGGAACACCGCGAGCGCCTGCCGCTCCGGGAGCAGCCGGACCAGCCGCCAGCCGGACAGGAAGCCGAAGGTGGTCGCCTGGTCCGAGGCCGCGGAGGCGGCACGGCCGGCCCCCCGCAGCAGGCCGGAGGGCAGGCCCGTCATCAGGCCGCGGTGGTGCGGGCCTGGTCGCGGACGAGCAGCATCCGCTGCACGACCGTGACGGTGCTGGCCAGGGCCAGGACGCCGAGGGTGATCGGGATCAGCACCGGGAGGTCGAAGATGCCGGCCAGCCCGGTCATCACCAGGATCGCGACCAACCGGTCGGCGCGCTCGGCGATGCCGCCCTTGGCCTGCATGCCGAGCGACTCGGCGCGGGCCCGCGCGTAGGACGTGATCGAGCCGAGCACCAGGCAGTAGATGGCCAGCCCGGTCAGCGGGCGCGAGTCACCGGGCCCGGCGTAGTACAGCGCGAGGCCGGCGAAGATCGCCGCGTCCCCGAACCGGTCGAGCGTGGAGTCCAGGAAGGCACCCCACTTCGTCGAGCTGCCGCTCAGCCGCGCCATGTGCCCGTCGACGAGGTCGGAGAACACGAACGCCGTGCAGACGAGCACACCGATCAGGAAGTCGCCGCGGGGGAAGAACACCAGCGCCCCCGTGCACACCCCGACGGTGCCCACGATGGTGACCGCGTCGGGGCTGATGCCCAGCCGCAGGAACAGGCGGGCGACGGGCGAGAAGACCTTCGTCCAGAAGGCGCGGAAACGTTCCATGGCGAGAGAAGGCTAACGGCACACCCACCCCTCGGCGGTCAACGGCCCGAGGGGTCAGAGCACGTGCAGGCCGTACATCTCGCCGAGCGGGTCGGAGATGAGCTCCAGCCGCGCACCGTCCGGGTCCCGGAAGTACAGGGAGCTGCCGCTCTCCTCGGTGTACTCGACGCCGGCCGCCTCGAGACGCGCGCGCAGCTGGGCCCAGTGGTCGGGGTCGACGGAGATCGCGAGATGGTGCAGGCCGCCGAGCACCTCGGCGTACTCCCCCAGGTCGAGGCCGGGCAGGTCGAAGAAGGCCAGCAGGTTCCCGTGGCCGATGTCGAAGAAGAAGTGCGTCGAGCCCGCGTAGTCACGGTTCTCGACCATCTCCGTCAGCGGGAACCCGAGGA
>DASTGV010000072.1:0-2347 GCA_035718765.1 Nocardioidaceae bacterium | reverse complement strand
GGGCTGGGCTGGCTCGCGCGCACCGGCTGCACCAGCACGACCGACCACCACTACGTGTTCCCGCGCGACGGCGGCGACGTGCTGGGCGCGACGGTCGCGGCCGCTCGCGAGGTCGGCCTGAGGTTCCACCCGACCCGTGGGTCGATGGACCTCGGGCAGAGCCGGGGCGGGCTGCCGCCGGACTCCGTCGTGGAGACGACCGAGGCCGCGCTGGCCGGCACCCTGCGCGCCCTCGACGAGCACCACGACCCGTCGCCCGGCTCGATGCTGCGGATGGGCGTCGCGCCGTGCTCGCCCTTCTCGGTGACCGAGGACCTGATGCGTGAGGCCGCGGCGCTGGCCAGGGAGCGCGACGTGCGGCTGCACACGCACCTCGCCGAGACGCTCGACGAGGACGTCTTCTGCCGGTCGCACTACGGCTGCTCGCCGACGGAGTACGCCGACGGCCTGGGCTGGCTGGGCGACGACGTCTGGCTCGCCCACTGCGTGCACGTCGAGGGGGCGGGCGCCAAGCGGCTCGCCGACTCCGGTACGGCGGTGGCGCACTGCCCGACCAGCAACGCCCGCCTCGGCGCCGGGCTGGCCCCCGTCGCGGCCCTGCGGGAGGCCGGTGTCGCCGTGGGGCTCGGCGTCGACGGGTCCGCCTCCAACGAGGAGAGCTCCCTGGTCACGGAGCTGCACGCCGCGGTGATGGTGGCCCGGCTGCGCGGCGGACCGGCCGCGATGACCGCGCGCGACGCGCTGGCCCTGGGCACGATCGGCGGCGCGCGCGTGCTGGGCCGCGAGGACGAGATCGGCTCGCTGGAGCCGGGCAAGCTCGCCGACATCGCGCTGTGGCGCGTCGACGGGCTCGCCCACGCCGGCTGCGAGGACCCCGTCGCGGCGCTGGTGCTCGGGTCCCGCCCGCCGCTGGCCCGGCTGCTCGTCGGGGGTGCGACGGTCGTCGAGGACGACGTACTGCTGACGGCCGACGAGCACGCGCTCGCGCGTCGTGCGGCCGCCGCCACCCGGACCCTGCTGGCGAGGAGCGGACGATGACCTCCGCGCCCACCGGGACCAGCAAGCGCACCCTCGACGGGGTCGGCGAGAGCGCCGCACGGCCCGACGGCGGGCTCAAGGTGCGCGGTGAGTTCGCGTTCTCCTCCGACCTCTGGATGGACGGGATGCTGTGGGGCGCCACGCTGCGCAGCCCGCACGCCCACGCGCGGATCACCGGCATCCGCACCGCGGCCGCGCTGGCGGTGCCCGGCGTCTTCGCCGTCCTCACGCACGAGGACGTGCCCGGTGTGAACGCCTTCGGGCTGGAGCACCGCGACCAGCCCGTGCTGGCCCACGACCGGGTCCGCTACCAGGGCGAGGCCGTCGCGCTGGTCGCGGCCGACCATCCCGAGACCGCCCGCCGGGCCGCGGCGCTGGTCGAGGTCGACTACGAGGAGCTGCCGCCCGTCACCGACCCCCGGGCCGCGGTCCGGGGTGAGGGCGAGGCGCTGCACCCCGGTGGCAACACCGTCCGGCACGTCCGGGTCCGGCGAGGTGACCCCTCGGCCGCGGCCGCGGTGGTGGTCACCGGTGACTACGAGGTCGGCATGCAGGACCAGGCGTTCCTCGGGCCGGAGTCGGGGCTCGCGGTGCCCGCCGTGGACGGCGGGGTCGACCTGTACGTCGCGACGCAGTGGCTGCACGTCGACCGCAGCCAGGTGGCGTACGCGCTGGGGCTCGACGAGGAGCTCGTCCGGATCACGCTGGCCGGCGTCGGCGGGGCCTTCGGCGCACGCGAGGACCTGTCGATGCAGGTGCACGCGTGCATGCTGGCGCTGCGCACCGGCCGGCCGGTGAAGATGGTGTACTCCCGCGAGGAGTCGTTCTTCGGACACGTCCACCGGCACCCGGCCTGGATGCGCTACGAGCACGGCGCCGACGAGGACGGCCGCCTCGTCTACGTGCGCGCGGAGATCGTGCTCGACGGCGGGGCCTACGCGTCGAGCACCCCGGCCGTCGTCGCCAACGCGGCGACGCTGGGGGCCGGGCCGTACGTCGTACCCAACGTCTCCATCGACTGCTACGGCGCCTACACCAACAACCCTCCGTGCGGGGCGATGCGCGGCTTCGGGGCGGTGCAGGCCGCGTTCGGCTACGAGTCACAGATGGACCGGCTCGCCGAGGCCGTAGGCGTGGACGCCGCGGAGATCCGGATGCGCAACGGGCTGGCCGAGGGGGACCAGGTGGCCACCGGGCAGGTTCTCGACTCGGCCGCCCCGGTCGCCGAGCTGGTCCGCCGGGTGCGGGACATGCCGCTGCCCAAGCCGGCCACGGCGGACCTCAGGTCGCTGCCCGGCGGCGTCGCCAA
>DASTGV010000071.1:0-2041 GCA_035718765.1 Nocardioidaceae bacterium | reverse complement strand
GTCTTCTTCGACAACATCTTCACCGACCTGCGCGTCCGCTCCCGGATCCAGGAGGCCGACCACCGGGTGGGCAAAGCGCTGGCCGACGTGGACCGGATGCTGCACGACCTGTCCGCCCGGGGGCGGGAGATCGCCGACGAGCTCGCCGGGCTGAGCGCGCAACGCGACGAGGCGCTGACGTCCTAGGGTGCGTTGGGAGAGGCTGCGTCCGCGGACGCAGAGCTGACCAACACGCCCTAGGGTCGTCGGGTGGACGACCCGTCGCTGTGGACCATGGCGCTGCTGGCCCTCGCGGGCCTGTTCGCCGGGTTCGTCGACGCCGTCGTGGGCGGCGGCGGGCTGGTGCAGCTGCCGGCGCTGGTGGTCGCCTTCCCCGGGGCGGCGCCCGTGCAGGTGCTCGCCACGAACAAGCTCGCCGGGTCGTGCGGCACCACCGTGAGCTCGATGACCTACTACCGGCGGGTGCGCCCGGACCCCCGCACGTTCGTGCCGCTGATGGTGGTCGCGTTCCTCGGCTCGGCGGCCGGGGCCGTCGCCGCCTCGCACATCCCGAAGGCCGCGTTCAACCCGATCATCCTGGTGGCACTCGTCGTCGTCGGCGCCTACGTGCTGCTGAAGCCGGACATCGGCGAGGTCACCGAGCTCCGCTTCGCAGGTCACCGGCACACGCTCGCGGCCGTGCTCGCCGGGCTGACGATCGGCTTCTACGACGGGGCGCTGGGGCCGGGCACGGGGTCGTTCTTCGTGTTCACACTGGTCGGCCTGCTCGGCTACAGCTTCCTCGAGGCGTCCGCGAAGGCCCGGATCGCCAACTGGGCCACGAACATCGCCGCCCTGCTGGTGTTCGCCGCGCAGGGCGCGGTGATGTGGCGCGTCGGCCTGGTCGTCGGCGTCTGCAACCTGCTCGGCTCGTACGTCGGAGCGCGGACCGCGGTGGCGAAGGGCAGCCGGTTCGTCCGGGTGTTCTTCGTGGTCGTCGTGGCGGCGTTCATCGTGAAGATCGGCGGGTCGGTGCTCGGCCTGTGGACGTGACCCGCTACCGCACCGTCGCCCGCGCCGCCTCCGTCGAGACGGAGGTGAAGCGCTCGCGGTTCCTCTGCCGCATCGAGCGGGTCGACTCCGAGGCGGCCGCGCGGGCGGTCGTCGAGCGGGCCCGCAAGGAGCACTGGGACGCGCGGCACCACTGCTCGGCGTTCGTCCTCGGCCCGGACGCGTCGGTGCAGCGGTCCAGCGACGACGGGGAGCCTTCGGGTACCGCCGGTGCGCCGATGCTGGAGGTGCTGCGCGGACGGGACGTGTCCGACGTGGTGGCCGTCGTCACCCGGTGGTTCGGCGGGACGCTGCTGGGTGCCGGCGGGCTGGTCCGGGCCTACGGCGACGCGGTCCGGGCCGGCCTCGACGCCGCGGGTGTCCACGAGCGGGTGCTGGCGGCGCTGTTCGACGTGCCCGTGTCGCACGCCGACGCGGGCCGCCTGGACAGCGACCTGCGGGCGCGCGGGGTGGACGTCCGCGACGCGACCTACGCCGAGCGGGTCACCCTCCACGTGGGCGTCACCCCGGACACCGACCTCGACGCGCTGCTCGCCGAGCTCACCGGCGGCACCGTCCGGGCCTTGCCCACCGGGCAGTCGTGGTCCGACTGAAAGGGCCTAGCCTTCCAGCCATGACGATCGGGTGGCTGACCGCCTTCCTCGACAGCCCGCCCGAGACGGCCGCGGCCAGCGAGCGCTTCTGGCGCGAGGTGACCGGCACCCGGATGTCCCCGCCGCGCGGCGACCGCGACGAGTTCGCGACGCTGCTGCCGCCCGACGGCGACCCGGTCCTCAAGGTGCAGCGGGTCGTCCAGTCCGTCCCCGGCGGGCTGCACCTCGACGTGCACACCGACGACGTGCGGGGACTGGCCGGCCGCGTCGAGGAGCTCGGCGGCAGCACCAGCCACCACGTGCTCGGCTACGTCATCTGCGGCTCGCCCGGCGGGCTGACGTTCTGCCTCGTCGGGCACCCGGGCCGGCGGCGCCCGGGACCGGTGGGGCCGCCCGGC
>DASTGV010000070.1:0-18155 GCA_035718765.1 Nocardioidaceae bacterium | reverse complement strand
CGCCCGCGGCGGCAAGGTGTCGTTCACGCACATCATCGGCTACGCGCTGGTCAAGGCGCTCAAGACGATGCCGGAGATGAACAACGGGTTCGACGTCATCGACGGCAAGCCGAACCTCATCACCCCCGCGCACATCAACCTCGGCCTGGCGATCGACCTCCCGAAGCCGGACGGCACCCGCCAGCTGCTCGTGCCGTCGATCAAGGCGGCCGAGGCGATGGACTTCGCGGCCTTCTGGACGGCCTACGAGGAGATCGTCCGCAAGGCCCGCAACAACAAGCTCGCGGTCAGCGACTTCCAGGGCACCACGATCAGCCTCACCAACCCCGGCACCATCGGCACCAACCACTCGGTGCCGCGGCTGATGAAGGGGCAGGGCGCGATCATCGGCGTCGGTTCGATGGACTACCCGCCGGAGTACCAAGGCGCCTCCGAGGAGACCCTCACCCGCAACGCGGTCAGCAAGGTGATGACGCTGACCTCGACCTACGACCACCGGGTCATCCAGGGCGCGCAGTCCGGGGAGTTCCTCAAGCGCGTGCACGGCCTGCTGCTCGGCGAGGACGACTTCTACGACGAGATCTTCCGGGCGCTGCGGATCCCCTACGAGCCGATCCGCTGGGCCAAGGACATCTCGACCAGCCACGACGACGAGATCAGCAAGCAGGCCCGGATCCTCGAGCTGATCCACGCCTACCGGGTGCGCGGCCACATCATGGCCGACACCGACCCGCTTGAGTACCAGCAGCGCAGCCACCCCGACCTCGAGGTCGAGACGCACGGGCTGACCCTGTGGGACCTCGACCGCGAGTTCGCGACCGGCTCCTTCGGCGGCGAGGGTCGCCGGTTCATGAAGCTGCGCAACATCCTCGGCATCCTGCGCGACTCCTACTGCCGCACGGTCGGCATCGAGTACATGCACATCCAGGACCCCGAGCAGCGTCGCTGGATCCAGCAGCGCGTCGAGCAGCCGCACGTGAAGCCGCCCCGCGAGGAGCAGCTGCGGATCCTGCTCAAGCTCAACCAGGCCGAGGCGTTCGAGACCTTCCTGCAGACCAAGTTCGTCGGCCAGAAGCGCTTCAGCCTCGAGGGCGGCGAGACGACCATCCCGCTGATCGACGAGATCTGCGAGGCCGCCGCAGAGGACGGCCTCGACGAGGTCACCATCGGGATGGCGCACCGCGGCCGGCTGAACGTGCTCGCGAACATCGTCGGCAAGAAGTACAGCCAGATCTTCCGCGAGTTCGAGGGCAACATCGACCCGCGCACGGTGCAGGGCTCCGGCGACGTGAAGTACCACCTCGGCGCCGAGGGCGAGTTCACCGCGGGTTCGAGCGCGAACATCAAGGTCTCGGTCGCCGCGAACCCGTCGCACCTCGAGGCCGTCGACCCGGTGCTCGAGGGCATCGCCCGGGCCAAGCAGGACGTGCTCAACCAGGGCGCGGCCTTCCCGGTGCTGCCGCTGCTCGTGCACGGCGACGCGGCCTTCGCCGGCCAGGGCGTCGTGGCCGAGACGCTGAACCTGTCGCAGCTGCGCGGCTACCGCACCGGCGGCACGATCCACGTGGTCGTGAACAACCAGGTCGGCTTCACCACCTCCCCGGCGTCCTCGCGCTCGTCGCTGTACTGCACGGACGTGGCCCGGATGGTGCAGGCGCCGATCTTCCACGTGAACGGCGACGACCCCGAGGCCTGCATCCGGGTCGCGCGGCTGGCCTTCGAGTACCGCCAGGCGTTCAAGAAGGACGTCGTCATCGACCTGGTGTGCTACCGCCGCCGCGGTCACAACGAGGGCGACGACCCGTCGTACACCCAGCCGCTGATGTACGACCTCATCGAGCAGAAGCGCTCGGTCCGCAAGCTCTACACCGAGTCCCTGATCGGCCGTGGCGACATCACGGTCGAGGAGGCCGAGCAGGTGCTGCGGGACTACCAGCAGCAGCTCGAGCGGGTCTTCACCGAGGTCCGGGAGGCCAGCCAGGCCCCCAAGGAGTGGACGACGGTCCCGGACTACCCGGAGAAGCGGGGCAACGACGAGACGACCGCGATCCCGATGGAGACCCTCAAGCGGATCTCCGACGCGCACGTCAACGCCCCCGAGGGCTTCACGGTGCACCCGAAGGTGCTGCCCCAGCTGCAGCGCCGCGCGGCCGCGATCAACGAGGGCCCGATCGACTGGGGCACCGGCGAGATCCTGGCGTTCGGCTCGCTGCTGATGGACGGCCGGCCGGTCCGGCTCTCCGGGCAGGACTCGCGCCGCGGCACGTTCGTGTCCCGGTTCGCGACGATCATCGACCGGCGCAACGCCGACGAGTGGACGCCGCTGGCCAACCTCACCGAGGACCAGGCCCAGTTCTACGTCTACGACTCGCTGCTGTCGGAGTACGCCGTCCTCGGCTTCGAGTACGGCTACTCGGTCGCCCGCCCGGACGCCCTGGTGCTCTGGGAGGCGCAGTTCGGCGACTTCGTCAACGGCGCGCAGACGGTGATCGACGAGTTCATCACCTCCAGCAACACCAAGTGGCGCCAGCAGTCCGGCGTCGTGCTGCTGCTGCCGCACGGCTACGAGGGGCAGGGCCCCGACCACTCCTCCGCGCGCATCGAGCGGTTCCTGTCGATGGGCGCCGACGACGCCTTCGTGGTGGCGCAGCCGTCGACCCCGGCGAGCTACTTCCACCTGCTGCGCAAGCACTCGCTCGGCGAGGAGCACCGGCCGCTGATCGTCTTCACCCCGAAGTCGATGCTCAAGCGCAAGGAGGCGGCCTCGCAGCCGCACGACTTCACCTCGGGCACCTTCCGCCCGGTCATCGGCGACGAGACCGTGGACCCGGAGAGCGTGGAGAAGCTGCTGCTGTGCAGCGGCCGGATCACCTGGGACCTGATGGTGGAGCGCAAGAAGCAGGAGGGCGACACCCCGCGTACGGCGATCGCCCGCGTCGAGCAGCTCTACCCGCGGCCCGTCGCGGAGATCAAGGCCGAGCTCGCGAGGTACCCCAACCTCCGGGAGGTCCGCTGGGTGCAGGACGAGCCCGCCAACATGGGTCCGTGGCCGCACATGGCGCTCAACCTCACCCCGGAGCTGGACGGCATCCCGTTCTACCGGGTCTCGCGGCCCGAGTCCTCCTCGCCGTCGGTGGGCCAGCACTCGCGGCACATCGAGGAGCAGAAGGCGCTGATCCAGCAAGCCTTCAGCTGATGTACTTCACGGACCGCGGGATCGAGGAGCTCGAGAAGCGCCGGGGTGACGAGGAGGTCACCCTGGCCTGGGTGGCCGACCGGCTCCAGGAGTTCGTCGACACCTTCCCGGAGTTCGAGGTGCCCGTCGAGCGGCTGGCCACCTGGCTGGCCCGCCTCGACGACCCCGACGACGAGTAGGACGGGTGGCGCTCACCGACCGGCGCATCGTGCGCCGGGTCGCTCCCGGTGAGCGGGCACCCGCCGACCGCGACCGGTGGCCCGCCTCGATCCCGGCGGTCGGGACGCTGCTCGACGAGGGGCTCGACCTCCCGACCGGGGTGACGCTGCTCGTCGGCGAGAACGGCAGCGGCAAGTCCACGATCGTCGAGGCGGTGGCGGTTGCCTTCGGCCTCTCCCCGGAGGGCGGCTCCGTGCAGGCCCGGCACTCGACCCGGGCCTCGGAGTCCCCGCTCTCCGACTGGATCCGGCTGGAGCGCTCGCCCGGCGCCTCCCGGTGGGGGTTCTTCCTGCGGGCCGAGACCATGCACGGCTTCTACACCTACCTCGAGGACAACCCGAGCAAGCGGGACCCTGTGTTCCACGAGATGAGCCACGGCGAGTCGTTCCTGGAGATCCTGCGCACCCGTTTCGACTCCCCCGGCCTCTACTGCCTCGACGAGCCCGAGGCTGCCCTTTCGTTCTCGGCCCAGATCGCGCTGGTCGGCACCCTGCACGACCTGGCCGCCGGCGGCGCGCAGGTGCTCTGCGCGACGCACAGCCCGCTGCTGGCCGCGCTGCCCGGTGCGCAGCTCCTCGAGGTCGGGCCGTGGGGCATGCGTCCGACGTCGTACGACGACCTGGAGCTGGTCGCGCACTGGAAGAGGTACCTCGACTCACCGATGCGGTACCTCCGCCACGTCCTGGACGACTAGCCGGCCGGGGAGCCGGCAGGCGAGCACCAGGACCACGACGGAGAGCAGCGCCCCGACGGCGAACGCCCAGCGCATCCCGCCGACCAGGGCGTCCACCGGGTCGGTCCCGCCGCGGACCAGGCCCGCGGACCGCCAGGACATCACGGCCACCACGGCCGCCGTACCCACCGAGGCGGCGACCTGCTGGAGCGTGCCGAGCAGCGAGCTGCCGTGGGAGTACAGGTGCGGCGGCAGCGCGCCCAGGCCGAGCGTGAAGACCGGCGTGAAGACGGCGGCCAGGCCGACCATCAGCAGCACGTGGGCGGCCAGCACCAGCCACACCGACGTGGTGCGGTCGACGGTGGTCAGCGTGCCCAGCGCGACGACGATCCCCACCGCGCCGGGCACCACCAGCGGGCGGCTGCCGTAGCGGTCGAACCAGCGGCCGACGCTCGGACCCATCAGGCCCATCACCAGGCCACCGGGCATCACCAGCAGCCCGGTCTGCAGGGCGTCGAGACCGCGGACGTCCTGGAGGTACAACGGCAGCAGGATCATCGAGCCGAGCATCGCCATGAACGCGAACGCCATCAGCGCCAGGGACACCGTGTACGTCGGCTGCCGCAGGGTGCGCAGGTCCAGCAGCGGGCTCCCGGTGCGCTGCAGGACGAGCTGCCGCCGGACGAACAGTGCGACCGCGAGCAGGCCCAGCCCGACGACGGCGTACGGCGGGACGGGCGACCCGTGCCCGGCCCCCAGCCGGCTCAGGCCGTAGACGAAGCCGCCGAACCCGAGCGCCGAGAGCGCGACGCTGACCCAGTCCACCGAGCCGGCGACCCGCGTGCCGTGGTCGGTCAGCCGGCGCAGCCCGACCACGGACACCGCGACGGCCACCGGCAGCACCAGGCCGAACAGCCAGCGCCACGAGAGCCACTGCAGGACCACGCCGGACACGGCCGGGCCGAGCGCGGGGGCGACCGACATCGCGAGCGTGACGTTGCCCATGACCCGTCCCCGGTCGTGCTCGGGCACCACGGTCATCAGCGTGGTCATCAGCAGCGGCATCATCACCGCGGTGCCGCCGGCCTGCACCACGCGGGCGGCCAGCAGCACCGGGAAGACCGGGGCGACGGCGGCGAGCAGGGTGCCGGCGCAGAAGACGGCCATCGCGGTCGCGAAGGCCGTCCGGGTGCTCACCCGCTGGAGGAACCAGCCGGTGACCGGGATGACCACGGCCATGGTGAGCATGAACGCGGTGGACAGCCACTGGGCGGAGCGGGCGGACACGTCGAGCTCGCGCATCAGCCGCGGGATGGCGTTCACCATGATCGTCTCGTTGAGGATCACGACGAAGGTGGCCAGCACCAGCCAGCGCAGCACGCCGTAGCCGGCGGTCGGATCGGTCGTGGTGGGCGCCTCGCGGTCCCGGAGGCCGGTCGTGGTGGTCATGCCCGTACCGACCGGACCGGGGCCCGGAACTCATCGGTCCCGGAACGGCTCAGCGGGTGAAGACGACCTTCCCGAAGACGTCGCCCTCGGCCATCGCCGCGAAGCCCTGGTCGGCCTTGTCCATCGGCAGCACCTGGTCGATGACCGGCCGCACCCCGCTCACGTCGAGCAGCTCGGTCAGCGAGGCGAGCTCGCCGCGGGTGCCCATCGTGGAGCCGATGACCCGCAGCTGCAGGAAGAAGATCCGGGTCAGCTCGGCCTGGTCGGGGTTGTTGCCGCTGGTCGCGCCGGAGATGACCACGGTGCCGCCCGGGCGCAGCGACTTGATGCTGTGCGACCAGGTGGCCTTGCCGACGGTCTCCATGACCGCGTCGACCCGCTGCGGCAGCCGGGCACCCGACTCCAGGACCTCGTGGGCGCCCAGCTCCAGGGCACGCGCCCGCTTGGACTCGTCGCGGCTGGTGGCGAACACCCTGAGCCCGCCGGCCCGGCCCAGCGCGATCAGCGCGGTCGCCACGCCTCCGCCGGCGCCCTGCACCAGCACGCTGTCCCCGGGCTTGAGGCCACCCTGGACGAACAGCATGCGGTAGGCCGTCAACCACGCGGTCGGCAGGCAGGCGGCCTCCTCGAAGCTGAGGGACGCGGGCTTCGGCACCACGTTGCGCCGCGGCACCACGACCTTGTCGGCGAAGGTGCCCTGGTAGCGCTCGCTGAGCAGGGACCGCCTCGGGTCGAGGGTCTCGTCGCCGGTCCACGACGGGTCGCTGACCACGGCGTGCACGACGACCTCGTTGCCGTCCTCGTCCAGCCCCGCGGCGTCGCACCCGAGGATCATCGGGAGCGCCTCCTCCTTGAGGCCGACGCCCCGAAGGGACCAGAGGTCGTGGTGGTTGAGTGAGGCGGCCTTCACCTCGACCGTGGTCCAGCCGCTCTCGGCGACCGGGTCGGGGCGCTCGCCCAGCACCAGGCCGGACAGCGGTTCGTCGGTGGAGAAGGACTCGGCGTAGACGGCGAACATGCCCCCGACCCTAGCGGCGGGCGACGCCGTCCGCGCGGGCCGCCTCGGCGACCGCCGCGGCGACGGCCGGCCCGACCCGCTCGTCGAACGGCGAGGGCACGATGTAGTCCTCGCGCAGGTCGTCGCCGACCAGCCCGGCCAGCGCGTTGGCCGCCGCGAGCTTCATGTTCTCGGTGATCGCGGTGGCGCGGACGTCGAAGGCGCCCCGGAAGATGCCGGGGAACGCGAGCACGTTGTTGATCTGGTTCGGGTAGTCCGACCGGCCGGTCGCGACGACGCGGGCGTGCCGGTGGGCGACCTCGGGGTGCACCTCGGGCGTGGGGTTCGCCAGCCCGAAGATCACCGCCTCGTCGGCCATCGTGGCCACGACCTCCTCGGGCACGTTGCCGCCGGAGACGCCGATGAAGACGTCCGCCCCGGTCAGGGCGTCCGCCAGCGAGCCGGTGCGGCCGGTCCGGTCGGCGGTGTCCTGAGCCAGCGACAGCTTCACCGGGGTCAGGTCGCCGCGGCTGGAGTTCAGCACGCCCCGCCGGTCGGTCACGGCGAGGTCGGAGACGCCGGCGGCGAGCAGGATCCGGGCCACCGCGACGCCCGCTGCCCCGGCGCCGGAGATCACGACCCGCGCCTTCGTGATGTCGCGGCGGGTGATCCGCAGCGCGCCCTCGAGCGCGGCGAGCGCCACGACCGCCGTACCGTGCTGGTCGTCGTGGAAGACGGGGATGTCGAGCAGGTCCTTGAGGCGCTGCTCGATCTCGAAGCAGCGCGGCGCGGAGATGTCCTCGAGGTTGATCCCGCCGAAGCTGGGCGCGAGCCGGGCGACGGTCTCGACGATCTCGTCGGTGTCCCTGGTGTCCAGGCAGATCGGCACGGCGTCGACGCCGCCGAACTGCTTGAACAGCACCGCCTTGCCCTCCATCACGGGCATCGCGGCCGCCGGGCCGATGTCCCCGAGCCCCAGCACGGCGGTGCCGTCGGTGACGACCGCGACCGTGTTCGAGACCCAGGTGTAGTCGTCGACCAGCGCCGGCTCGGCGGCGATCGCCTCGCACACGCGCGCGACGCCGGGGGTGTAGGCCATGGAGAGGTCGTCGCGTCCGGCCAGGGCCACGGTGGACGCGATCTCCATCTTCCCGCCGAGGTGCAGGTCGAAGACCGGGTCGCCCGCGTGCTGCGCGACGGCGTCGGAGGAGTCAGGGGTCTGGGGCATCGAGCCGATGCTAACGGTGCGCCGCCGTCCCGCCCCGGGCGCGTCTCACCAGCGGCCAGACCCGCGCCCGGACCACGGCGACGACGTCCCGCTCGGGGATCGCGCCGACCAGCCAGGAGTCCACGCCCTCGTCGGGGTTGTCCCGCTCGACCCACCAGCCGCCGTCCCGCCGTCCCGTGGCCCGCTTCACCGCGACCACCCCGTCCGGCAGGCGTACGACGACCAGCCGGCCGTCGCGCGGGACGGCGCCGTGCCGCACCAGCAGCCGGTCCCCGTCCCGCAGGGTCGGCAGCATGGAACGGCCCCGCACCACCGCAAAACCCCAGGTCGCCAGCCAGGTGCGCATGCCGGTCAGAGGCATGGGTACACACATCCGATCTGTCATGACGCCGCCAGGTGGCCCGCCCGGATCCCGCCCCAGGGCCCGGAGTAGTGTCGCAGGTGGCGTCATCACCATCTGACGAAAGGACCCGCATGTTCGCGCGACTCCTCGCTCCGACCCTCGAAGTACAGGCCCACTGTGACCTGCCCTGCGGCGTCTACGACCCGGCCCAGGCACGCATCGAGGCCGAGTCCGTGAAGGCCATCATCGGCAAGCTGGCCGACAACGACGACCCCGACTTCCGGACCCGGGCCGTGCTCATCAAGGAGCAGCGCTCCGAGCTCGTCAAGCACCACCTGTGGGTGCTGTGGACCGACTACTTCAAGCCGCCGCACTTCGAGAAGTACCCCCAGCTGCACGGGCTGGTGAACGAGGCCACCAAGCTCGCCGGCGCCACCGGCACCAAGGGCTCGATGGACGCCAAGGTCGCCGACGACCTGCTCGCCAAGATCGACGAGATTGCGGAAATCTTCTGGGAGACCAAGAAGTCCTGACAGACTGCCGTCATCTCGGCGACACGGACCAGCAACGAACGACGCGGATGGGGTCGGACGCGAGAGCGTCCGACCCCGCTGCGTGAGAGACGAAGGAACCAAACGACGTGGGAGAGAACCACCCGGACGTGGAGCTCCGCATCCCGGCGGACAGCGCCTACCTCGCCGTGCTGCGCACCGCCACCGCCGGCCTGGCAGCCCGCCTCGACTTCACCCTGGACGACATCGAGGACCTGCGCATCGCGGTGGACGAGGCCTGCGCGATGGTGCTGCCCCAGGCCCGCGAGAACTCCGACCTGACCTGCACCTTCGACCTCGCCGCCTCGAAGCTCACCGTCGCGGTGACCGCCGAGTGCGACTCACCGCGCCCCCCGAACCGTGACGGCTTCGCCTGGACGGTGCTCGCGGCGCTCACCAACGAGGTCGCTGCCGCGGTCGACGGGGACAAGCTCACGGTGACCCTGGCGCGCGGCACCTCCGACCCGGAGTAGGCGTGCTCGGGGGTTCGCGCGCGACGCACGGAGACATGGCCCAGATGCGGGCCAGGTCCGCCGACCTGTTCGCGATGCTCCACGCGGACGGCGCCGGCGAGGCCCAGCGCAGCCTGTGCCGCGACGAGCTGGTCCACCTCCACCTGCCTCTGGTCGAGCACTTCGCCCGCCGGTTCCTCAACCGCGGCGAGCCCTTCGACGACCTGCTCCAGGTCGGCACGATCGGGCTGATCAAGGCCATCGACCGCTTCGACACCGACCGCGGCGTGGAGTTCTCGACGTACGCCACCCCGACGATCGTCGGGGAGATCAAGCGGCACTTCCGGGACCGGGGCTGGGCGATCCGGGTGCCGCGCCGGCTCCAGGAGCTGCGGCTGTCGATCACCTCGGCGACCGCCGAGCTCACCCAGCTGCACGGCCGCTCCCCCACGGTCTCCGAGCTGGCCGAGCACCTCGGGGTCACCGACGAGGAGGTGATCGAGGGGCTGGAGTCCTCGAACGCCTACTCCACGCTCTCGCTGGACGCCCCGGACTCCAGCGACGACAGCGCGCTGTCGATGATCGACGTGATCGGCGGGGACGACGAGGCGCTCGAGCACGTGGAGAACCGCGAGACGATCAAGCCGCTGCTCGAGGCGCTCGACCCCCGGGAGAAGCACATCTTGACCCTGCGGTTCTTCCGCGGGATGACCCAGTCTCAGATCGCCGCCGAGATCGGCATCTCCCAGATGCACGTGTCCCGGCTGCTGGCCCGCACGCTCGAACGCCTGCGGGACTCGCTGGAGGCCGAGTCCGTCACGAGGGACTAGGACCGGTCTGGTCCGCCCCGTCGGCGTGGGCCAGCGCCCGCAGGGACGCCGGGTGGAAGATCCCGGCCAGCACCACCACCGCGACCACCGTCAGCAGCACCGAGACGAACGCGGTCGCCCCCGACCGGAAGCTCCAGGCCACGCCCAGCTGGATGAGCTGCGCCAGCACGACGGGCGCCCTGGTCCAGGAGCGCAGCCGGTGCAGCTGCCAGGCGCACAGGCCGAGCCCGACGCCGTACAGGCCGAAGAACAGCGACGTGGTGAGGCCCATCGCGAGCTTGCTGGTCTGGACCGAGCGCAGCTCCACCACCCCGAACACCACGAGCATCAGCGCCTCGACCGCGACCAGTGCCGCGGCGACCGCCAGAGGCGGTGGCACACGGGCGCGATCGGGGCTCGGCAGCGGCGGCTGGGCGGGGTGCGTCACGGGAGCCGATGGTACGGGGGCAAAAACGACGACGCGCACGGGCCGCGACCCTGGGAAACCGGCATCCTGTCCGTTATTGTCGAGGGCTGTGACCAACGTGACGACCACGGAGGGTTGATCGCGCTCCGCAACCTTGCGACGCTTGTCATCGGTCACCAGGCGTACGGACCTGTCACGACGGTGGCCGCGCCCCAACTCCCAGCCTCGACCAGGCGGGAACGGGCCCAGACCTCGTGAAAGCGTTCACAACTAGGGGGACGCACCACGTGTCAAGACCATGTGACCGGGTAACCCCTCCGGTCACGTCCCGAATGTAGAAGGAGTCGTCCGCCATGGATTGGCGCCACCGCTCTGCGTGCCTCGACGAGGACCCGGAGCTGTTCTTCCCGATCGGCAACACCGGTCCCGCCATCCTCCAGATCGAGGAGGCCAAGCAGGTGTGCCGTCGCTGCGACGTCCGCGAGCAGTGCCTCGCGTGGGCGCTCGAGGCCGGGCAGGACCACGGCGTCTGGGGCGGCATGAGTGAGGACGAGCGTCGGGCGCTCAAGCGCCGCAACGCCCGGGCGAAGGTGCGGACCGCCTGAGTCAGCCCACCGGGATGTCGAGGACGACCCGGGTCCCGCCACCCGGGCGGGGGCCCATCTCCAGCTGACCGTCGAGCTCGGACTCGACCAGCGTCCGCACGATCGAGAGACCCAGGCTCGTCGAGCCGTCCAGGTCGAACCCCTCCGGCAGCCCCACCCCGTCGTCGTCGACCGTGACCCGCAGCCGGCCGACCAGCCGCTGCGCGGTCAGCTCGACGGTCCCCTCCCCGTCCCGGAAACCGTGCTCCACGGCGTTCTGGAGCACCTCGGTGATCACCATCGCCAGGGGTGTCGCCACCTCGGCGGTCAGCGTCCCGAAGCTGCCGACCCGGACGGTGCGTACCGACGCGCCGGTCGAGGAGACCTCCGCGACCATCACCCGGAGCCGGTCCGCGACGTCGTCGAAGTCCACGAACTCGTCGAACGCCTGGCTCAGCGTGTCGTGCACGATCGCGATCGAGCCGACGCGGCGGACCGCCTCCTCGAGCGCCTCCCGCCCCTCCGGTACGTCGATCCGGCGCGCCTGCAGCCGCAGCAGGGCCGCGACGGTCTGCAGGTTGTTCTTCACCCGGTGGTGGATCTCCCGGATGGTGGCGTCCTTGGTGACCAGCTCCCGGTCGCGGCGCCGCAGGTCGGTCACGTCCCGCAGCAGCACCAGCGCGCCGATGTGCTCACCCTTCGGGCGCAGCGGGATGGCCCGCAGGATCAGCGTGGTCTCGTCGGTGCCGACCTCGATGTCCCGGGCCGACGTACCGCCCAGGACCGCGCTGAGCGTCTCCTCGTCCGGCCGCCGCGCCGGTGGCACCAGGGACCGGGTCGTGTCGGCCAGCAGCAGCCCGGTCAGGTCGGCGGCCAGCCCGAGCCGCCGGTAGACCGACAGGGCGTTGGGACTGGCGTAGGTCACCCGGCCCGCGGCGTCGATGCGCAGGAAGCCGTCCCCCACCCGCGGGGAGTCCGCGTGGTCCGAGCGCTCGCCGGGGAACGGGAAGTGCCCCGCCGCGATCATCTGCGTCAGGTCGGTCGCGGTCTGGAGGTAGGACAGCTCGAGGCGGCTCGGCGTGCGGACCCCCAGCAGGTTGGTGTTGCGGGCGATGATCCCCAGGATCCGGTCACCCCGGCGGACCGGGATCGCCTCCACCCGCACCGGGATGTCGTCGCGCCACTCCGGGTCGCCCTCCCGCGCCACCCGCTGGCGCTCGTGCGCGGAGTCGATGAGCGGCCGGCGGCCCTTCGGCACGAACGCACCGACCAGGTCGTCGACGTAGGCCGTCGGGCCGGTCGTGGGACGCATCTGCGCCACCGCCCAGTAGCCGTTGCCCTCCCGGTCCGGCAGCCAGAGCACCAGGTCGGCGAACGACAGGTCGGCGATGATCTGCCAGTCCGCGAGCAGCAGCTGGAGCCACGCGACGTCGTCCGCGTCGAGGTCGGTGTGGGCCCGGACGAGCTCCTGGAGCGACGGCACGCAGGTCAGCATAGGAGGGCCCGCCCGCACGGCCCGCCGCCGCAGGGCAATGGCAGGATGGCAGCATGGAGTCGGCGTTCTGGGACCGTGTCGTGGCCGAGGGCCACAAGGTCCCGGCCGACCGGCCGCTGGCCGAGCTGACCGCCGAGCTCACCACCATGCTGGGCTCCGCCGACCCCTACCTGCGCGACGAGATCGCCTACCCGACGCTGGCCACCTGGGTCTCCGAGGGCGTGTACGACGAGCTGCTGGAGGGCCTCGGGGACGGGATGACCGCGGGTCTCGTCGTCGGCATCGGCGAGGAGGGCACCGACACCGTTTTCCGGCGCAGCTTCTCCGCGCTGGTCCTCGCGGAGTGCATCGAGCGGGCGACGGCCCTGTCCGCCACGGGGCAGGGGGTGGCCGACGAGACCGTGCTGCGCTGGGGCGACCGCGTCGCCGGCTGGCTGGTGCGCGAGCGGGACCTGCGCGGCTACGTCCCGGGCAAGGGCTGGGCGCACGCGCTGGCCCACGGCGCCGACGCCCTGGGCGTGCTGGCCGAGGCCCCGCAGATGGGACGCCTGGAGCTGACCGTGCTGCTCGACGTGATCGCGGACCGGCTGCTCATGCCGACCCGGGCCCGCCTCGTGCACGCCGAGGACGACCGGCTCGCGGCGGCCACCATGCGGATCCTGCGCCGTGACGTGGTCAGCCTCGAGGTGCTCGAGCCGTGGGTGGCGCGGCTGGCCGCCCGGTCGAGCCCCACCGACGGCGGCGCCGAGGACCCGTTCCTGGTCACCGGCAACGTGCAGGCCTACCTGCGCGCGCTGCACCTGCAGGTGGCGCTCGCCTCGCGCCCGCCGGCCTGCCGCGCCGACCTGCTGCTGGTGCTGATCGCCGAGCTCAAGAAGGCGAACCCGCACTTCCTCGGTTGAGCCCGGACCGACGCGGCCGGTCCACTTCCGTAATCCCGCCGATGTGGTTACCGTCACCCCGACGTTCGCTACTCGGAGGTGGATCGCAACATGTCGGAACCGAACGCTCGCCGTACGGGCGGGTCCTGGGCGGTCGTGGCGGTGCTCCTCGCCGTCGGGATCGTGCTCCCCCTGCTGGTCGGCCTCTACGACTCGATAGAACCGCGGCTCGGCGGGTTCCCCTTCTACTACTGGTTCCAGTTCCTGCTGATCCCGGTGGTCTCGCTGCTGACGTTCATCGCCTTCCGGCTCTCGCTGCGGGCGACCCGGAAGGACCGGCCCACGTTCGGTCTGCCGGCCGAGCCGGGCGACGACACGCGCCCGTCGGGGAGTGAGCGCTGATGCACACCGTCCAGCTGGTCATCTTCCTGTTCTTCTTCCTGCTCGTCACCGTGATGGGCTTCATGGCCTCGCGGTGGCGTCGCGCCGACACCCTCGACAGCCTCGACGAGTGGGGTCTCGGCGGGCGCGGCTTCGGCACCTTCATCTCGTGGTTCCTGATCGGCGGCGACATCTATACCGCCTACACCTTCATCGCGGTGCCCGCGACGCTGTACGCCGGCTCGGTGGTCGGCTTCTTCGCGGTGCCGTACACGATCGTGCTCTACCCGATCATCTTCATCTTCCTGCCGCGCTTCTGGTCGGTCTCGCACCGCCACGGCTACGTCACGCCGGCCGACTTCGTGCGCGGCCGCTTCGACTCCAAGCCGCTGGCCCTCGCGGTCGCGCTCACCGGCCTCCTCGCGACCATGCCCTACATCGCGCTGCAGCTCGTCGGCATCCAGGTGGTGCTCGAGGTCATGGGCATCGGCGGCGGCACGAACTCCTCCTTCCTCGAGAAGGACCTGCCCCTGTTCATCGCGTTCGCGGTGCTGGCCGCCTACACCTACGCCTCGGGCCTGCGCGCACCCGCGCTCATCGCGTTCGTCAAGGACACCCTGATCTACGTCGTGATCCTGGTCGCCGTGTTCTACCTCCCGACCCAGCTCGGTGGGTGGGGCCACATCTTCGACGCCGCGTCCAAGTCGTTCGACGCCTTCAACAAGGAGAACGCCGACGCGATCGCCAGTGGCGCCGCGGCCGGCAAGGGGATCGTGCCGCCGCCGGCCGCGCACTGGGCCTACGCCTCACTGGCCCTCGGCTCGGCGCTCGCGCTGTTCATGTACCCGCACTCGCTGACCGGCGTGCTCGCCTCCAAGAACCGCACGGTGATCCGTCGCAACGCCTCCCTGCTCCCGGCGTACTCCTTCCTGCTCGGCCTGCTCGCGCTGCTCGGCTTCGCGGCGATCGCCGCGGGCGTCAAGGTCGACAACCCGCAGCAGTCGGTGCCGGCGCTGTTCGACAAGATGTTCCCGGGCTGGTTCGCCGGCGTCGCGTTCGCGGCGATCGCGATCGGGGCGCTGGTCCCGGCGGCGATCATGTCGATCGCGGCGGCGAACCTGTGGACCCGCAACATCTACAAGGCGTTCATCAACCCGGCGGCCACCCCGAAGCAGGAGGCCACGCAGTCCAAGCTGGTCTCGCTGGTCGTGAAGTTCGGCGCCCTGGTGTTCGTGCTGGGGCTCGGCACGCAGGACGCGATCAACTTCCAGCTGCTCGGTGGCGTGTGGATCCTGCAGACCATGCCGACGCTGGTGTTCTCGCTCTACACCCGCTGGTTCCACCGGTGGGCCCTGCTCGCCGGCTGGGCGGTCGGCATGGTCTACGGCACCCTCACCGCCTACAACGTGCCGGTCCCGGGCAAGCCGGGCAGCCACTTCGGCGGCCCGCTCCAGCTGGTGCCGTTCACCGACACCAAGGGCTACATCGCGCTGACCGCGTTCGTGCTCAACGTGCTGGTGGCCGTGCTGCTGACCTTCGTGCTCCGGGCCCTCAAGGTCGCCAACGGCACCGACGAGACCTCGCCCTCGGACTACCACGCGGACGCCGGGGACCCCGGCGTGGAGGACGTGCTCGAAGGCGAGCCCGGCACCGCACCTACCACCGGGTAACCTCGGCGGCATGACCGACGTCACCGAGGCCCCGTCCGACACCGCACCGGCCAGCGAGGGCCACGGTGGCGACCACGCCGTCGCCGTCGCCGCCGCACACGGCGTGGACACGATGTTCACGCTGTCCGGCGCGCACGTCTTCCCGATGTACGACGGAGCGGTCAAGGCCGAGCCGCCGATGCGGATCGTCGACGTGCGGCACGAGCAGACCGCCGTGTTCGCCGCCGAGGCGGTCGGCAAGCTGACCCGGGTGCCCGGGCTGGCCGTGCTCACGGCCGGTCCGGGTGTCACCAACGGCGTCAGCCCGATCACCCAGGCGTCGTTCAGCGGCTCCCCGCTGGTCGTCGTGGGCGGCCGGGCCCCGGCGAACCGGTGGGGCATGGGCTCGCTCCAGGAGCTCGACCACCCGCCGCTGCTCGCGCCGGTGACCAAGCTGGCCCGCACCGTGCACCAGGTCGCCGAGATCGCCGGCGCGGTCGACGAGGCGTTCACCCTGGCCGGCTCCTCGCACCGCGGCCCGACCTTCCTCGACGTGCCGATGGACCAGTTCTTCGACAAGGCGACCGTCGACCGTCCGGTCGTCGGGCCCCGGCGGCGGCTGGAGGCGGACCCCGACGCGCTGGCCCGGGTCGGGGCCCTGCTGGCCGAGGCGTCCCGCCCGGTGCTGGTGCTCGGCACGGACGTCTGGGCCGACGGCGCCGAGGAGGCCGCGCTGCGGTTCGTGGAGCAGACCGGCGTCCCCGTCGTGACCAACGGCATGGGCCGCGGCGTGGTCCCGGGCGGGCACCCGCTGCTGGTCACGAAGGCGCGCGGGAAGGCCCTCGGCACCGCCGACCTGGTCGTGGTCGTCGGCACCCCGCTGGACTTCCGGCTCGGCTACGGCGTCTTCGGCGGCAAGGACGGCGCCCCGCCGGCCCGCGTCGTGCACCTGGCCGACTCCCCCGGTCAGGTGTCCGGCCACGTCGAGCTGGCGGCCTCGGCCTCCGGCGACCTGACCGCGGTCATCGACGGGGTGCAGGCCGCGCTCGAGACGGCGGCCACCAAGCCGGACTGGTCGGCCTGGGTCGCCGACCTGCAGGGCGCGGTGGCCGCGGCCGTCGAGCGCGACGCCGAGCTGCTCCGCTCCGAGGCCGACCCGATCCACCCGGCGCGCATCTACGGCGAGCTGGTCCCCCGGCTGGCCGACGACTCCGTGGTGATCGGCGACGGCGGCGACTTCGTCTCCTTCGCCGGCAAGTACGTCGAGCCGAAGCGCCCCGGCGGCTGGCTCGACCCGGGGCCCTACGGCTGTCTCGGTGCCGGCCTCGGCTCGGCGATCGCGGCCCGCATCGCCCGGCCCTCGGCGCAGGTGGTGCTGCTGCTCGGCGACGGTGCCGCAGGCATGTCCCTGATGGACGTGGACACCCTGGTGCGGCACGACCTGCCGGTGGTGATGGTCTGCGGCAACAACTCCGCCTGGGGCCTGGAGAAGCAGCCGATGCAGATGCTCTACGGCTACGACGTCGCGGCCGACCTGGCCCCGCGGACCCGCTACGACGAGGTGGTCAAGGCGCTCGGCGGCGGCGGCGAGACGGTCACCGACCCGACCCAGATCGGGCCGGCCCTCGACCGGGCGTTCGCGTCCGGCGCGCCGTACCTCGTCAACGTGATCACCGACGTGAACGCGGCCTACCCCCGCAACACCTTCGGCGTGTGACGGCCGGTGACGGCGGCGCGATGATCACGGTCCGGCCGGCGCACACCGGCGAGCTCGCCGAGGTCGGCGACCTGACCGTGCGCGCGTACGTCGACGGGGTGCTGTCCCCCGACGACGGCTACGTGCACCACCTGCGCGACGCGGTGACCCGCGCCCGCGAGGCGGAGCTGTACGTCGCGCTCGTCGACGGGGCGCTGGCCGGGACCGTCACGTTCTGCCCGCAGGGCTCGCCGTGGGGCGAGATCGCCCAGCCGGGCGAGGGCGAGTTCCGGATGCTCGCGGTCGACCCCGCGCACCGGCGGCAGGGGGTCGCGGAGGCGCTGGTCGGGGTGTGCCTGGAGCGTGCCCGCGAGCTCGGGTACGACGGCCTGGTGCTGTCCAGCCTGGAGGTGCAGGCGCCGGCGCAGCGGATCTACCGTCGGCTGGGCTTCCGCCGCGACCCGGACCGGGACTGGTCGCCGGTCGAGGGCGTGGACCTCAAGGCGTTCGTCCTGCGGTTCGACGGAACGGCGGGGACCGGCGCGGCCTAGCCCCGTGGTGTGCCCCGGGCGCTAGCCGAGGCGGGCCAGGAAGCGGTCCCGGTCCACGACGACCCGGGTGACCTCGCCGTGGGCGACCAGCCGCCCGTCCGGGTCCTGCTCGGCAGCCACCTCGAAGCGGACCAGCCGCCCGTCGACGTACGCCACCGTCGCGGTCACCCGCACCACCACACCCACCGCGCTGGCGCCCACGTGCTCGAGCTGTACCCGGGTCCCGACACTGGTGCGCCCCTCGGGCAGGTCCGGGTCGACCGCCGCGCAGGTGGCCGCCTCGCACCACGCCAGCATCCGCGGCGTCGCCAGCACCTCCAGGCTCCCGGATCCCAGCGCCACCGCCGTGTCTTCCGCGGTGACCGTGAACTCCAACGTGGCCGACTCTCCGACTCGCATCCCGCCATCCTGCCGACCCGTCACCTGGTTGGCAGTCTCACCGGCGTGTCGCCCAGGCAGTGACGGGTCGATTGGCCGTGGCCCCGGTGCGGATGCGACAATGGGGACGGCCTCGACCGTCACGGTCGGGGCTGCTGACTGATCAGCGTTGAGGAGGACACCATGGGTAAGACCG